>JAFVRT010000174.1 GCA_017504125.1 Lentisphaeria bacterium | reverse complement strand
TCTGCTTCATCCAGGGCGGTGCCAGCATGCAGTTTGCCATGATCCCCATGAACCTGCTCAACGGCGGTACTGCTGACTTTGCCGATACCGGTGTCTGGAGTTCCAAGGCTATCAAGGAAGCCAAGATGTTCGGTACAGCCAATGTGGTTGCCAGTTCCAAAGAAACCAAATACGATCACATTCCCTGTCCCTCCACCTGGAACATGACCCCCGGAGCGGCTTATCTGCACATTACCAGCAACAACACCATTGCCGGAACCCAGTACAAAGATATGCCTGTTGCTCCCGCAGGTGTGCCTTTGATTGCTGATATGTCCAGTGACATCATGTCCCGTCAGTTCGATGCCAGCAAATTCGGTATGATCTACGCCGGTGCTCAGAAGAACCTCGGCCCCAGCGGTATGGCTCTGGTGGTCATCCGCAAGGACCTTGCTGCCCGTACAGATGATTCCAAGGTTCCCACCATGCTGCGCTACTCCACCTACATCGACGAAGGTTCCATGTTCAATACTCCTCCGACCTTCGGTATCTATATGTTCAAGCTGGTTTCCGACTGGCTCATCGAACAGGGCGGTATCGCCGGTATTGAAGAAATCAACAATGCCAAAGCTGCCAAACTGTATGACTTCATCGACAGCAGCGACTTCTATTCCTGCCCTGCGGCCAAAAATGACCGTTCCCGCATGAATGTCGTGTTCCGTACTCCCAGCGATGAACTTGATGCCAAATTTGTTGCCGATGCCAAGGCTGTCGGTCTTACCGAGCTCAAAGGTCATCGTCTGGTTGGCGGATGCCGTGCCAGCATCTACAATGCCATGCCCATCGAGGGTATCGACGCTCTCATCGACTTCATGAAGAAATTTGAAGTTGCCAACCGCTGATAAAATCTGACTTCAATTACAGGCACCGGAAGGGGGAAAAACCTCGCCGGTGCCCTTATGCGTACTTATGAGCCTTATTCTTGGAATAGAAAGCAGTTGTGATGAAACTGCCGCTGCTGTGGTGGAAGACGGATTCCGTGTTCTGTCAAGCGAGGTTGCTTCACAGATCGCCAAACATGCCGTCCACGGTGGAGTTGTGCCTGAATTGGCCGCCCGTGAACATTTGAAAGCTCTTACCCCCGTGGTTCAGGGTGCTTTGAAACAGGCCGGAGTTACCTTGAAAGATATTTCCGGCATTGCTGTTACCCAGGGGCCGGGATTGATCCCGGCGTTACTGGTCGGACTCAACTATGCCAAGGGACTCAGCCAGATGAATAAACTTCCGCTTATCGGAGTAAATCATTTTCTGGCACATATTTATGGTGCATTTCTGGATTCTGATCCGGCGGTGTTTGCTGACGAATCTCTTTATCCGATCCTTGCGTTGGTGGTTTCCGGAGGTCATACTTCGCTGCTGCTTATCGACAGTTCAGGTAAAGCTCAGCAGTTGGGATGTACGATCGATGATGCTGCCGGTGAGGCGTTGGACAAAGGCGCGAAGCTGCTTGATCTCGGATATCCGGGCGGCCCGGTGATCCAAAAAGTGGCCCAGGGAGGAGATCCGGAAAAATTTCACTTCCCCAGACCTCTGACCGGTGGTGCCGGAAAGCCGGTTGCTCCTGAAAATCGTTTCAATTTCAGTTTCAGCGGCATCAAGACCGCCTTGCTTTATCATTCCCGTAAATATCCTGAAATTTCGGGTCAGCTTCTGGCTGATACTGTGGCGAGTTATCAGGCGGCGGTAGTGGATGTCCTCGTCCGCAAGACCGCTGATGCCAGACGGACTTACGGTGCCCGTACCGTAGTGGTGGCCGGCGGTGTTGCCTGCAACGCTGAACTCCGCCGCCGTATGGCTGAAAGTATCGGTGATTCTGCCGTATTGATGCTTGCGCCTCCCAAATATTGTACAGACAATGCCGCAATGGTAGGCGGTGCCGGATACCATGCTTTCAAGCGGGGCAGATTCATCGATCTTGAGGCGGATTCCTTTGCCAGACTCCCACGGATAACTGAAGTGGATTTTGTGGGATGAAACTGCATATTTTCGGCACTCAGGCACTCCGGGGAATACAGCCGGGACGCAGCAGCATCGCCTGGGCGTTGGAAAAAGATGGTATCCTGCATTGGTTTGAAGCCGGAGAAAACTGTTCCAGGACGGCTTTCTTCATGGGATTGGAAAATAACCGGATCTGCCGTATTTTTCTTTCCGGTTTACAGCTTGATTTCTGCAGCGGACTTACCGGATTGCTGGGACGGATGAAAGAGCCGTGTCAGATCTATACGCCTGTTGAAAATGCACTTGACGGATTTGAAAAATTTTTCCGCAAGCTCGGCACCGGAACTGCAGCATTGAAAGAGCACTTTATGGGAAGTTCCGGAAGTGCGGAACAAGATGGAGTAAATGTCAGCTGGCGTTCTGCGGAAAAAGGATATATTTTCCGTATCGAATCTGAAAAGAAAAAAATCGTATATGCTCCGTCTGTTGTGTCGGCCGATGAACTGGGGGATTGGCTCCGTGATCCCGATCTTCTCATCTGGGGAACTGTAAATGTCGGAGCCGTTGAAATATGCCGCAAGCTGAAACATGAAAAAAGGCATGTCGGAAAACTGGTACTGATATGCCATGACGGGGCAGAAACTGAAGATGATATCCGCAGCCGGGTCGCTGACATCGGAGCATCTGATGTGTATTTTGCCGAAGATGCCCAGACATTCGAACTCTGAAAGGAATTGAAAATGAAAGTGGTTAAAGCGGATTGTGATGCAGTCTGGGGGAAAACGGTAATTATTGCCAATGACGGTTTGGAACTGGAATTATAACAGATATGTATCGGGAAAGTACCATTACTCCGTGGACAGGAGCTATGCTGATCGCCGGAGCTTTTGCGATCATTTTCGGCGGCTGGATATTTTTCCCGCGGGAACTTTTCCGCGAGGAAGCTCTTTATGCGGTTCAGGCTGCGGAGTTTGACTGGAGAAATTTTGTCGTTACGGCTCAGGAAACTCCCATACGCAACGCTTATCCCATGTATCCGGCTCTGGTATCTCTGCTTTACCACGGGATCGGTCTGCCGATGGAACTGTCCTTGCGTCTGGTAAGTGTGTTTTTTATTGCCGCCGGGAGTGTGCTGGTATATTTTTCTGCAGCCACCGGCAATGGAGTGCGGTCAGGTCTGGTTGGAGCCGCAATGTATTGCTCCACTTTGCTGATGCTTGATAAAGGTGTGAGCGGCGCACCGGAAAGCATGAGTGCATTTTTTCTTCTTGCCGCTCAGATGTGTTTCTTTTATTTCGGCATGCGCCGCGGAAAGTGGCACATCGCCTGGGCCGGAAGTTCGCTGTTTCTGATAGCCGGATATTTTTCCGGAGGTTTTCTGATTCCGCTGCTTTTTATTGTCCCAATGCTGTTTTTCCGGAGGCTGATAGCCGGAAAAGCCAAATACCGTAACTGGGGATTTGTTGCCGGGACTATTTTGCTGATAATAAGCTGTCTTGGCAAAGTGGCGGTCCATTGGAGCTTGGAGCGTACTGCGGGGGGGACGATATTTTTCCGCGGATTTGCGGAACCTGATTATTTGCTGGAGTTTCTGACCTATTGGTTCAAACTTCCGGTGTGGCTGCTGCCCTGGAGTTTCATTGCATGGATCCCCTTTTGTGTCGCTTTGCAGCGGATCGACGACAAACCGCTTTTCAGTAAATATCTGCGTATCCAAACTATGGTAACAGCTTTTATGTTATGGTTTACGCCAAGGGACGATCACCGTGAACTCTTTTATCTTTTGGGGAATCTCTCCATATTGTGCGGTGTCTATTACGAACTTGGCATGCGCCGTTTCGGTGAAAGATTGCGTAAGGCCGCTCCTTTTGCCGAATACGCTGTGCTGGTGATCGTGATGATGTTTGCTGCAGGATTGATGGTGGAGGAAAAATTGCTCAGCAAATGTTTCAGCCTGAGCAATACACTAAATTTCCGGGATGCTCCGGAAACAGTTTTTCATGCTCTGGCCGGAGTTGCGTGTATCATGATCATCTGGGGCGTTTTGCGTTGCATGCGCCGCAAGATGCCGGTATGGCTGGTTTTGCTGGCTCTTTCTGTGACCGCCGGAATGTTTTCCGGAGTGATGCTTTTGCGGTATCGCGCTCAGGATATGGAAAAAGGCAAAGTCGGCAGGTATATCAAAAAAACTCTCGCCGATGCGGAAAGAACTCCGGGAACTCCGGTGCTTTACAAGGTCGGAACGGAAGATCTTTACGGAGAACTTTTTTACAGCGGAGCCAGAGTGAAGCGTATCCACTCTACCGATGATCTTCCTGACAGTACTTCCGGAGATATCTACCTTTTAAGCAGTTTTTTTCCGCAAAATCCCAAATGGAGCTGGCGTAATCTTTTACCTGACGGTTATTCCTGCAACGGCAGAAGGATGATGCTTTGGCGCGGGACCCGTAATTCCAGAGAAAAATTTACTGAACGCTGAATATCCCTTGCAATATTGCTGCAATGGAGTTATATTACCCCTGTGAAGCTTTTTCAGCATAGGGAAGTATGTTTTTAATGAGAATCAGGATATATATAGCGGATATGGCGGAGGCAGCATGACGGATCAGGAAAAAGTCTGGCGCGAACTTTTTGATATCGCCGAAAAAATGAAGTCGATCTATTCTGACGGACGGCGGGTATCGCTTTTGTATCAGATCACCTTGAGCCAGCTTAAGATGGTACGGACAGTTTATGTGCTCACGAGAGATTCCGGAGAGGGTATCCCGCTGAAGGAGGTTTCAAGGAAGCTGGGGACTACTGCCGCTGCCGCTTCTGAAATGGTGGATGTGCTGGTCAGAAAAAATATCCTTGAGCGGAATCAGGATCCCGCCGACCGCCGTCAGGTACAGATCCGCCTGGTTCCGGAACTTCATGGCCATTTTTGCCGGATCGAAGAAAACTTTACTGATTTTACTGCAGAATTTTTGAACACCCTGCCGTCCGGGAAAAGAATGGACTTTATTGCGACACTTTTTGAGTTTGCGGAATTTGTCAATGCCTCGATCCCTGAAAGAAAGGAAAAATAATCATGGTGATCAATATTCCCGTTATTGCCGATGTCGATATATTGATAAGCGGAGCTTCGACAGCCGCTGTACGCGGCGCAGTCGAACTTGCGGAACGGGGACACTCTGTGTACCTGGTGACTCCGGAGAATTTCTGCGGCGGTGAAATCGGAAGTACGCTGGATTTTTATTCTGCTGCACATGACCGGGAGTTATTCCCGGAGTTTCCCGTCAGCATGCCGCGTCCTATGGAAGTCAAGCGGATCCTCGAACGGAAATTGGTGCGTGCCGGGATACCTTTCCTTTACCGGACTTTTCCGGTCAGAAGGATCGAAGATGAAAAAGGCTGCTTTGCCGGTATGGTGATAGCATGCCGTTCCGGATTTGCCGCTATCCGGGCCAAAGTCATGCTTGACGGCTCCATGCGCCGCTGGAGCAGTGTTGTCGCCGGAGCTCCGGAACGGATTTTTATTCCCGGCAACTATAATGTGGAGCGCATCCTTATCGGAGCTCCACCGTCAGAAGGCTCCGGGATCAAATTTGTCCGCATGGATCCGGGATTCACATTTGCAGAAGAAAATCATCCGGTATTCAAAGCATCGTGTGTCATGCATTTTGAAAATGGACGCTGGCCTGAACTTTGCAGGGCGGAGTGTGAAATGCGGCAGAAATGCTGGTCGCCGGAACAGGTGTTCGCCGTTGACAGTTGTATTTTCGATCTGCCGCCCGCTTTGATATCCGGATTCCGTCCCACACCTGAATTTCCCTTTGTCAGCGATGTTCCGGAGGCTGTGAAAATGCTCAAACAATGTATGCCGGGACGGAAAATCCATATTCCCGGTAAAGACAGCAGTTCAGAGTATGCTGCGGTACATTTCGATAACTGGGCGCGCTTCCGTAAGTGTGAAAAGGTGCCATTCCGTTTGAGTTCCATTCCGGCGGGCGACAGGTACGATGTGCTTGTCGCAGGCGGGGGGACCGGTGGTGCGCCGGCAGCTGTCGGTGCTGCCAGGAGTTCTGCAAAAGTTCTGTGTCTGGAAGCCGCATCGCACCTCGGAGGACTTGGTACTCAGGGACGGATCGCGGCTTACTGGTTCGGCAATCGCCGGGGATACAGTTGCGAACTGGATAAAAATGTTGCGGAAATGGGGCCGAACGGCCAGTTTCCGGCTGAAGGGAACAGATGGAATATTGAATGGAAACAGCATCATTTTCTCCGGGCCTTTGAACGCGGCGGAGTCAATGTCTGGTTCAAAACCATCGCTGCCGGAGCTTTGAGGCGGGGCAATATTGTTACCGGTGTTATTGCAGCTTCGCCTGACGGATGCCGTCTGATTTTCGGTACCGCTGTGATCGATGCCACCGGCAATGCTGATGTGGCCGCTGCCGCCGGAGCAAGCTGTGAATATGCTTCTGCCTCAGAACCGGCACTTCAGGGATGCGGAGTTTCCCGCAGCAATCCTGGAGTACACCTTGCCAACTGCGATTACTGTTTCATTTCAGAGTCTGATACTGTTGACACCACCTCGGCATGGGTGCGCGGCAGGGAAAAATACTCAAGTGAATTTGATATCGCTCCGGTTCTCGGCAGCCGTGAGCGGCGGCGGATCGTCGGTGATATACAGTTGAAACCGGAGGATTTCTTACTTGGACGCTGCTATTCAGATACGATCGTTGAAGCCATAAGCAATTTTGATACTCACGGCTTTGTCATTCATGGTCTTTTCATGCTTGCTCCTGCAGACGAGGAGCCGTTGACAGCCAAAGTTCCCTACCGGACATTGCTGCCGGCCGATCTTGACGGGATTCTCGTTACCGGTCTGGGGGTGAGTGCCCATCGCGATGCCATGCCGGTGATCCGTATGCAGGCCGATGTGCAGAATCAGGGATTTGCCGCCGGACTTGCCGCCGGAATGACTTCCATCCGCAACCGCACAGTACGGAGGGTGGATATTCAGGAATTGCAGCGGATGCTTTGCTCCATAGGCAACCTTTCTCCGGAGATATTATTGGAAAATGACGGTTTTGATCCTGAGGCCGCAGTTCCGGAATTTGCGGAATTTGCTGCGTTTTTCCAGGATCCGGAAAAAAATGCCGCTGAAGTAATCGGAAAAATGAAAAGTTCCGGCGATCTCCGTCTGGCTGCGTTACTGGCCTTTGCCGGAAATGATGCAGGCAGAAAACTTCTCGTTGCCCATATCAACGACGCAGAATGGGATGAAGGTTGGAATTTCAGAGGTATGGGACAATTCGGAGCATCAGTAAGTCAGCTTGATGCTGAACTTATTGCCCTTGCCGGTATTGCCGACGGCAGCGAAAAAAATGCAGTACTGAAGTTACTGGGAAAGTTGAAACCCGATATGGCGTTTTCCCATTTCAGGGCGATGGGGGTATTTTTGTGCAAAAATCCCGATCCGGATGCTGTACCGTTCCTGAAAGATCTGCTCAAAGCTCCGGGGATTTCCGGGAGTGTGGAGTCGTCTTTGGTACAGATCATCGAAAGAACCACCCCTGATCCCAATGAAAATATGCAGCGTACCTGTCAGTTGAAGGAACTTTATCTGCTGAAAGCACTGCAGAGCTGCGATCCGGCATGTGAATCCGCAGCCGTAAGACTTGCTGAGTGCGAAGAAGGACCGGTGTGGCTTTACGCTTCCTTTGCCGGCAGATAACTGCCGGTATAGTAATAAAAACATAAGAAGAAGGTGAAAAATGAAAAAATTTCTCGTAACGGTCATGATGGGAATGGCAGTTTTGTGTTGTGCTGCCGAGGTGAATTTGTTGAGCGGAAAATGGAGTATTTACGGAGAATGTACTGCTGATTATGGTACTGTGATCCAGAAAAACGGTCAGATCGATTGTTTTTCCAAGACTCCTAAAGGCCAGACCGGTGTGTCGAAATCCATCGTGTTCAAGAAGCCTGTTTCCGGAAATCTGGTTTTCGGTATGGAGGTCAAAGCAGAAAAGGCAGTTGGCGGCGTGACCAACAACTTCTGTCTTTATATGGACATCAACTATGCCGACAAGACCAATAAGTGGGGAGTCCTGTGCCTGGCTCAGAACGGAACTTACGATTGGAAAAAGATTTCGGCTGTCTATAAGGCCGACAAGCCGATCGCCAGAATAAATTTCTATGTATTGTTCCGTAATATGACCGGTAAGGCATCGTTCCGGAACATTTATCTTTACAATAAATGATTTTTAACTTTACAGCCGCTTTGGGTCAGTAGCCTCATCTTGACCAAAAGCGGCTGTATTTTTTTCAATGTAAGCCGGTCATGAGATTTTTATTATTCTTTTGTCTTTTTGTTTCACTTCTCGGAGCAGGAGAACTGCGTATCGCAGCGACAGCTGATCTTCACGGCAATCTGTGCAATCTCGCAGTCCTTGCTCCTGAATTAAGGAAAAGTAAAGCCGATATAAGAATCGATGCCGGAGATCTGGTCGGCGGTAATCAAATCGCCGAATATGACGGCGGCCGTTCCATGACAGCGGCTTTGAATATGTTGAAGTTTGACTTCCGTGTTCCCGGTAATCATGATTTTGAAGTTCACCAGAGTGACTTTGAAAACCGATGCAGAGAATTCCGCGGCATCACTCTGGGAGGAGAATGGAAATGGGGCAGTACTTCAGGAACAGCATGGCATATCTTCTCAAAAGGCAAGTTCCGGTGCGGGATCATAGGCCTTACCGAACCCGATCTGCAGCGGCGGCATCTGCCGACAGGTGATGCACCCCGTTTTCTGCCCTGGGAAAAGGTGTTGCGTGATGCGGTGAATTCTTTGCGCCGCCGCAAAGTAAATACCATTGTACTGGTATGGCACAATGGTATCGATGCGCGTCCCAACGGCATAAGCAATGTGATCCGCCGTTTCCCTGAAATAGATCTGGTGATCGCCGCTCACTCCCATAAAGAAAATCCCGGCAGCAGGATCGGACGCAGTTATGTCGTACAGCCGGGAGCTTATGGAACTTCTGCTGTATTGGCAAAGATATTTTTTGACGACCGGAGTTTCAGGATCAGCCGTATCGAATCACTGCTGATGCGGGGCGATGTCAAGAAACCGGCTGCGGATCTGATGAAGCTGAAGTATCATGCCGAAGCTCCGTGGCACAAGATCGTCAACAACAAGATTTGCCGCAAGGGGGATCTGAGTGCGGCAAGATTGCCTTTCATCGGAGCAAAAGCCCTCGCCGCCGCCGGAAATACTCAAGGCGCGGTTTTTACGGTGCAAACTCCGCAGAAAGAAGCTGCATATCTGGAACGCTGCAAAGATTTATACCGTATCCTGCCGTTCCGTAATCTGCTTTGTACCGTGGAGCTTTCAAGCGGTGAACTGAAAGCGTTGATGAAAGAACTCGAATATACTTCACGGCGTTTCAACCGGCGTATCGGTGTTTGCGGCTTTACATACCGGCGCGGCAAAAGAAAGCAGCCGGCTTTTATTGCAGCTCCCGAACGCATAAGCATCACAGTAAGTGATTTTACCATGACCGGTTCTGCCGTTTTACGCAGGATCGTTTCTGAAGATCCCCGGCGTTGGCGTAAACTCGATATGGTGGAGCGGGATGCTGTGGCAAAGTATTTGAGTATGCAGAAACAGTGATTTTAGAACAGTAAAATTTTCCGGTCCCCCTTGAATAATTCCGGTTCCGGAAGTATTTTATATAGAAAAACATCCTGTTAATACGGAAAAATATATATGGCAGACGGAAAATTTATCACTTTTGAAGGGCCGGAAGGCGCAGGGAAAAGTACTCAGCTTAAACTTTGTGCAGAATATTTGCGGTCCCGTAATATGGAGGTCATCACCACCCGTGAACCCGGCGGTACTCCGCTGGCAGAGCAGCTGCGGGGGATCCTGAAAACTCACTCCGGAGATGAAAAGCTCCACCCGGAAACGGAACTGCTGCTTATGGAAGCCGCCCGGAGTCAGCACATGCGGGAGCTTATTCTGCCCGCTCTGGAACGGGGATGCACCGTGCTTTGCGACCGTTTTTATGACTCCACCACAGCTTATCAGGGGGCAGCGAGAAATATCGACCGCAAACTGATAGATGATCTGAATCTTTTTGCCAGCGGATTCCGCAAACCGGATCTGACCTTTATTCTCGATCTTGATGTGGAGTCCGGTTTCCGGCGGGCCGGAAAAAGAGCTGAAACAGCCGGGGAGTATGACCGTTTTGAGGCGGAAACCCGTTCATTTCACCTGCGGGTGCGGGAGGCATTTCTTGCCATTGCCGCTGCCGAAAGCTGCCGGGTCAAGGTGGTAAATGCCGAGGGGACTCCCGAAGAAGTTTTCGAACGCATAGCGGAGTATCTGAATGAGCTTTGGGGATGAACTGGAAAAGAAGTTTCCGCAGGCGGTGGAAACTCTGACGGCTGCCCGGAGTTCCGGACGGCTGGCACACTCCTTTCTGATAGTTTCTGAATCAGAGCGTTCCCGCCGGGAATTTGCCTTGCTGCTGGCTCAGACTGCTGCCTGTCAGACTCCGTTGAGTTCCGGGAAACCTGACGGAACATGTCCGGTATGCAGGGCGTTGCAGAAAGGAAACTTTCCTGATCTTCATACTTTGACTCCGGTAGGTAAGATGTATATGATCCGGGTGGGGGATCTTTCTGCTCCGGAACCCAATACAGTACGGTCATTTATGAATGATCTTTATCTGACCGCGACTGCAGGAGGACACAAGGTCGGGATCATTCATGAGGCCGACCGGATGAACCGGGAAGCCCAAAATGCTTTGTTGAAGACTCTTGAAGAACCTCCGCGGGATACCACCTTGATACTTTGTACTGCAAATCCCGGTGCTTTGCTGCCAACGACCCGTTCGCGCTGTCAGCAGATCGTCCTGCCCGACCGCGGAGAAATTTTTGATTTCCCCGGTCAGAGCGAGGTGATCGCCGCTTTGCAGGAACTGGTCTTTACCGGAGTTAACGATGCGGTCAGAGCTGAAAATGCCGCCGCAAAGCTGATCGAAACCGCATCCGCGCTGGAGTCCGAAGCCGAAAATGAGATCGGTGACCGTTTCGATGAAGCTATAGTTTCCGCCGAAAATGCCGGGGACAGTGCCATGAGAAAAAGACTCGAAAGCCGCCGCAGCGATGAGGTCGCCGGAGCTTTCATGCGGAATCGTGCCAAGTTCATCGGACTTATCGAGGCGTACTGTTCCCAGGTGTTCATGCTTTCCTGCGGTATCACCCCGGAACAGCTGCCCTATCCTGAGTTCCTGTCAGGACTTTCGCCGCTGCCCATGACCTCAGCAGAAAGAGGTGCTGCCGTTCTCAAAGAAGCGGAAACTCTCTGCCGTACACTTAATTACAACGTGAACCTTGAACTTGCATTGCGTACATTCGCTCTGCAGCTGGCTCTCTGAAAAAAACAATCGTCTGTTACTGTCACCGGCTGAAACTTCCTGGGAGAGTATTTTACGCCGCATGGGGCGGCGCGAAATCAGCCGCATTATTTTTGTGCATAAAAAAAGCCGCTCCCAAAGCGGCTTGGAAATTTTTCCGGAAATCACTTCCAGGGTTCCGGCTCCAGAGCCCATGCTACATGGCGCCAGTCGAATCCGTTCCCCAGGAGTGGACACTTGGCGTAGGAGGAGGCGTGACCGTCGAAATGCACCACGTTGAATTTACCATTGTGACGCAGCGATATCGTGGAGTAGCCAGCTCTCACATAGCACTGAGGCACACGGACCGCTCCGGTATTGCTGTCGAAGCCAAGTCCCTTGTCGGTAGCATAATAAGCCTTGGCAGGCTGATAAATCCTCGCAAGACGACGGTATCTGAACCCGGTGTCCCATGTGTAGTGGTTGTGATCGGAAAAGTAATTCAAACCGTAATGAGTGCCTTTCCAGGAATTCCATTCCGTATATGAAAGCATTGTTTTGGTGTTTTCTCCGGGACATGCCAGCACGCCGGCCGGCGGACCTCCGCCATCAAGGGTTCTTTTATAATAGGGAATCAGTTTCATGAGAACCAAAAGATCCTGCCAAAAATAGCATGTAACGCCGTCATATTTGACTATATTGAAGGAATGGACAAGAAAGCCGGAGTGGTTGTCCGCGTAAGTCTGCAGTGCCGTCCCGATCTGCCTCACGTTGGAAAGACATTGCACGGAATGAGCCCGGGCGCGCGCCTGCTGCAAGGCTGGCAGCAGCATGGAAGCGAGAATGGCGATGATGGCGATGACCACCAAAAGTTCAATCAGCGTGAACGCTGATTGAGTGAAGATGTGAAGGTGTGAAGAGTTTGCCTGCGGCAAACGTGAAGTGCGCCCTGACGGGCGTAAGGATGTGCAGTTTTTATGAATTTTTTTGAGGCAATACAACGG
>JAFVRT010000173.1 GCA_017504125.1 Lentisphaeria bacterium | reverse complement strand
TTTGCAAAAGCTGCCGGAATAGATGTCAATAAACTCCCTACTGAGTGTTATTATATCATCCGCAAAGGGACAGATATCTACATGCTCGGTCGCGCTGATGAAAATAATGCCCCTCCCAGTAATTTCTGGCAGCAGGGCTACAAGCGCGCTTCTTTAAGTGCCATCTATGAATTTCTGGAGCGTTTTACCGGAGCCAGATATTTCTTCCCCGGTGAACACGGAACCATTGTTCCCTTCCAGGGCGCATTGTATATCCCTGAAAAAATCCGTATCATCGACCGTCCTGATATGCATCACCGCAATTTTTCCGGATACTTTTTCAAAGCGGTCTACTATCCGGGATACATGGCAAAAGACGGAACTCGCGGCGAAATGCTTTCCCGTATCCGTCTCCGTTTCTCTGAATACGCCGCACCTTACGGTCACGGCATCTGCAACTTCAAGTATCTGAAGCGTTTTGCAAAAACCAACCCGGAATACTTTGCCATGACTCCTGACGGCAAACGGCATATCGATCCCGATATGGTCATGGCCGGACACCTCTGCTACAACAGCGGAATCCGTGAAGTCATCTATCAGGATGTAAAAAAGATCATGATTGCAAGAAATAAGACTGCGCCGGACAAAGCATTTGTCTCTATAATGCCGGAAGACTGGTTCTACTGGTGCGGATGCGAAAAATGCAGAAAACTCTGCGAACCCGGACGGCACAACGTCTATTATCACCCGCAACAGCGCAAAGCAGCCAATGATTTCCTCTGGGAGCATACCGTCGAAGTTGCCAACCGTCTTACCAAAGAAGGCATCAAAGGTACTGTCACCCAAATGGCCTACACACCATACAACCTGATACCCAAATGCAAGATCCCTGCCAATGTGGAAGTACAGGTGGCAGTTTACGGACTCGGCGGCAATACTCCCGGCGATGTAAAAAATACCAAACTTATCAAAGACTGGTACAACAAACTCGGACGCAAAGTTACCGTGTGGACTTATGCACAGGGCAAACACGGCAGTAAGAAGATTCCCGGCATCCCGCCCATGATGCCGAAGCATATCGGAAACTTCATCGACACCAATAAAAAATATATCGCCGGCGGATATTTTGAATCTGAACATGATTACGCTATATTCCAGTACCTCAATTACTACATTCTCGGTAAAAAACTCTGGAACAATTCGCTGAATGTCGACGAACTTCTCAACGACCACCACAAAGTCATGTTCGGTGCAGCAGCTCCGCTGATGAAGCAATTCTACGAATTTCTCGAAGATCTCTGGATCAAAAAGATCCACGGCAATATCGTGGATTCCGGTCTTGGTCCCAAACCGTCGATACCTTCCGATTTCCAGATTTTCAATACAGTTCTCAATCCCGGAGTCATCAAGAAATATGATGATATCTTCAACAAAGCAGAACGCGCTGCCGCCAAAGACAAAGGCGCAGTGAGCCGTATCAAATTCATCAGGGAACATCTTTACGGCCCAATGAGAACCGGAGCATTGAAATACCATGAGTCCCAGAAAGCACTTGACTCCTGGTACATGTTCTGTCCCGGTTCGGTATATCTCCGTGCCTGCCGCGGGGAAGTCAACGAAGTCAACACCAAAGTTTCGCTCCGCAAGGACACCCGAAACCTGGTCGTGACATTTGAGTGCGAAGAACCGAGAATGAAAGATATCTTCGCCGATGTGACCAAACGCGACGGTAAAGATAATTGCAAAGACTCATGTGTGGAGTTCTTTATCAATCCCTCCGGCGACCGCAAGAACTATTTCCATTTTATAGTAAACACCAACGGTGCGGTTTCTGACTACAAAAATGTCCGCTACGGCAAGAGCGATATCAACTGGAACAGTTCCGTTAAAGCAAAAATCACCAAAGGAACCAATGCCTGGACTGCTGAACTCACCATTCCTCTCAAAGATCTTGGTAAACTCAATCCCAATGGTGTACCGGTCAACTTCGGCCGCCACCGTTCCCTGAAAAACCCCAAGGTGAATGAAGTATACTACGAGTGGAGTCCCAATTCCGGCCGTAAAGATATCTTCCATTCCATTGAAAGCTGGGGCATTATCACATTCAAAGAACCTGCAGGAACATTTCTGGTCAAAACTGACTTCACAGAGAAAAAGCTCTCAGGTGTCTGGCTGAGCGGCGGAAAAAAAGGCGGACAGATTTGCAAAGTGGATGACAAAGTCTTCATCACCGGCGGTAAAAGTCTCTACTTCAAAAATGTTTCCGGCATGAGCATAAGCTGCGGCTGGCAGTTCCCCAATATGAAGCCCAATACCAAGTACCGGTTGAGTTATTTCCTCAAGACCAGAAATATCGTTCCTCCCAAAGGTAAAAAAGGCGGAGCCGGTTCCTTCATCTACTTCAACAAAGTCAACGGCAGACAGCTGCCCCAGGGATATGTAACCGGAACCAATAACTGGCACCGGGTGAGCTGCGAGTTCAAAACTCCGGCCGACACCGGAAAGGGACGCACCCCCATTCTGGGACTCTGGAACTGGTTTGCTTCTGGCGAAGCATGGTTCGATTGCCTCAGACTTGAAGAAATAAAATAAAAATATCTAAAGGTAAAAAATGCAATTTTTGACTTGGAACAGCTCATCTGTGAATCCAGAGCTGCACGCTATGCTGCGTACATTAGGTGAAGAATATCCTGTCGTTGAAACGGACTGCGAGGCTTCTCTTGTTTTCAAACGCTCGTGTGATCCGGAACTTCTCAAAGTTTCCATTCAGGACGGCAAAGCCGTTATTGAATACGGCAGACCCTCCATTGCTGCCCGCGGCATCGCCTGTGCATTGGCCGGCAAAGAGTGTGAAGAAAAAACAGTATTCAAAACTTTCGGAATACTTTTTGACTGTACACGGGGCAATATACTGACCATAAGCCACTTCAAAAAATGGCTCCGCCGGCTTGCTCTCATGGGATACAACATGGCCATGATCTATGTCAAAGATGCATATCAGCTGCCGGAAGAACCTTACTGGGGATATATGCGCGGAGCCTATTCCATTGAAGAAATTCAGGAAATAGACCGTTATGCCCAAAAACTGCATATCGAAATGGTCGCTTCGATACAGACTCTCGGACATGTGGAACCTGCTCTGCGCTG
>JAFVRT010000172.1 GCA_017504125.1 Lentisphaeria bacterium | reverse complement strand
TGGCAGATCTGAAAGCATCAAACTGGCAGATGCGGCAACCATTGCCAACACATCCGGATCATTCACACCATCTGCACTGAGCAGCAGACACTGGATCTGAACTTCATTGAAAAATCCTTTGGGGAAAAGGGGACGCAGCGGACGGTCGATCATCCGGCAGGTGAGAATTTCCTTTGTTGACGGACGACCTTCGCGCTTGATGTAGCCTCCGGGAAATTTACCTGCCGCACTGTATTTTTCACGATAATCGATCTGCAGCGGGAAAAAGTCGGCACCTTCTTTGGCGGCACCGGAACATGCCGCGGCAAGCACAACAGTATCACCGAGACGGACCAGACATGAGCCATTGGCCAGCCCGGCAACTTTACCGGTGGAAATCTCCATAGTCCGGTTTACATCAAACTCAAATACGTTTTTTTCTTCAGCCATCTTTCATAAATCCTTAATTTTTTGGTTTTCAGGCTAAAACTGAAGTCTTTTATTTTCCGGGAGACCTGCGCAACGCGGAATCCCGTTGCCGTATCCCGATCCAAAGATTTCACCGGACCACGGCAACGACTGAATTCCACACTGGCTCCCATGTCTTCAGTTTATTATTTATATAATATAGACTGCGAACTGCAAAAAGTCAAGAGTTCAACAGAAAAAAAGCCTGATGAAAAGACGGAGTTTTTCAATGGATCGGGAAATTTTGAAAAAAAACAGCTTTTTTTCTTGCAAAATGTGGAAAATGATATTAGTTTATAGATAGTGCATTTATTTTGACAACTCCAAAGAAAGGATATTTCATGATGAAAAAGTTGTTTCTCATCGCTGCAGTGCTGGCAGGAATGATGTTCTCACTCCCCATGCAGGCTGCCGAAAGAAGTGCTGCCGGAGAATTTTTTGACCGCCTTCCGGAAAAGCTGGTGTTTTACATCCCGAACCGTCTGTTGGATGCTCTCGATATGTTTTCTGTGAATGTCGGTGCCGGATTGGTGGCGCAGGCAAGACTCATGTGTACCAGAGCAATAGATGTCGGTGCCGGTTGGGGAACTACAGCAAAACTCTACAAATCTCACAACCGTCAATACGGATGCGGTATTGAGGAAATGTGGTACTATTCGCTCATCTGCGTTGGGGAAGAACATTATTCAATGATAACCAACAGCCCGTGGGTCGATAACTATGTTGAAATGCGCACCGGGATCCCCGATCCTACTGTCCGCACTTATGATTTCTTTACCGGTCCCCGGGATTATTGGGCCATCGGCGGCTCTCTCGGATTCCTGATCGACGGCGATCTTTACATCCACCCCGTTGAATGGCTCGATTTTGCCCTGGGATTCCTGCTGATCGACATAAAGCAGGACGATCTCACTTTGGATAGTTTCTGACCGTGAAAGAATTCCGCTGCCGCCGTTGCGGCAACTGCTGCCGCTGGCCGGGAGCAGTAAAACTTCTGCCTGGAGAAGCTGAAGCGATTTCTGCTTTCCTTAATATGGCAGAAGTCGATTTTTTTGAACACCACACCAGGCTTACTCCTGACAGACAGCATCTGAGTCTTATTGAAAAAGACGACGGCAGCTGCGAGTTTTTGACTGTTCTTGACGATGGTCTGGCTGCATGTGTGATAGACAAAGTCAAACCAGAACAATGCCGGGCGTTCCCGGAACGCTGGAATTTCCCGGATTGGCAAAAATTATGCGGAGCATTTTCTGATGAATCCATTTGAGCGTTACGGTTCTCTGGTGGTGATTTCCGGTCCCAGCGGAGTGGGGAAATCCACTCTGGTCGCCAAAGCCAGAGAAGAATTGCCGGATTTGAGTTTTTCGATTTCCTGTACCACCAGATCCCCCAGACCGGGAGAACAGCATGGCAGAGAGTATTATTTTCTTTCTCCTGAAGAATTTGAACGCCGGCTGCAGAATGATGAATTTCTGGAATATGCCGGAATCTTTGCCAAACGCTACGGGACTTTGAAAAGCGAAGTCTTGACCGCTGTGGAAGCTGGAGGTCATATCCTGCTTGATATCGATATACAGGGCGCAAAACAGATTCGGGCCGCTGCAGAAGTTTCTCAGGAACTTGCAAGAATCGTCCATTTTGTAATGATCGTACCTCCGTCATTGGAAACGCTGGAAGCACGGCTCCGGGGCAGGGGGAGTGAAACAGAAGAACAGCTTCAGCTTCGTTTGGGAGCTGCCAAAGCTGAACTTGCCAATTACCGGCTCTATGACTATATCATCGTGAATGATGATCTTGAACGGGCCGCTGTTGAATTGACTGCTGTATTGCGCTCATTCCGTTTTCTTACATCAACCCTTAAGAAAGATGTGTTCCAATGAGCAAAACACTTATTGCACTCGGAGTTACCGGCGGAATTGCTGCGTTCAAAAGTGCACAGCTCTGCAGTGACTTTGTGAAAGCCGGATTTGAAGTCCAGGTCATCATGACTGAGAATGCGACCCGCTTTGTTACTCCGTTGACATTCCGCACCCTTTCCCGCAACCCGGTCATAACTTCACTTTGGGAGCTTCCGCAATGGCAGCCTGAACATGTTGCTCTGGCTCAAAGTGCCGAACTTTTTATAACAGCTCCGGCAACCGTCAATTTTATTGCCAAATATGCCAATGGTATCGCGGATGATGCATTGAGCACCTTTGCTGCAACTTTCAATGGTAAATCAGCGATAGCTCCTGCTATGAATCCGAACATGTGGAATCATTGGACCTGTCAGGAAAATATTGCAAAACTGAAAGCTCACGGGATCACGATCATCGGTCCCGCCGCAGGCAGAGTCGCCTGTGGTGCAGAGGGGGTGGGACGCATGAGCGAAGTTTCCGAGATTTTTACGACAGTAATGGATATGCTGAAAAAATGATTCCGGCAAATATCGAGATACTTTACTCCGCAGAAAAGATTTCAAAGCGGATAACAGAACTCGGAAAAGAGATAAGTTCCGATTATCAGGGCAAAAAACTTACAGCCGTGGTGCTTATGACCGGAGGTATGATATTTGCTGCAGACCTGGTCAGAAATCTTGATATTCCGGTGTGGGTGGAT
>JAFVRT010000171.1 GCA_017504125.1 Lentisphaeria bacterium | reverse complement strand
GCGATGAAATGACTGTTTGCGGTGAAGCCTTTACCGTAAAAAGTGCTCCCAATGTGATGATCGAAGGAGAAATGACATTCCGCGCCCAGATGCTTGACGACTTCAAACCGGAAGGAGTGGTCGTCTGGGATACCTCCGAAGATACAGAAGCCTCTCTCTGGGGCGGCGTTATGACTGCTACCGCCAAGACCAAGGGGATCCGGGGAGCTGTTATCGCCGGAGGGATCCGGGATACCAAACAGATCCTTGAACAGGATTTTCCCGTTTTCTACAAATATCGTACCAGTAACGGTTCCCTGGGACGGTGCATGATAACCCACTATCAGGTTCCCATCCGCATCGGCAAGGTAACGGTGCGTCCGGGAGATATTATTTTCGGAGATATCGACGGAGTCTTGTGTATTCCCCGTGAGATCGCGTATGATGTTCTGCTCCGTGCCGAAGGCATCGAACGGAACGAAATCGACATTTTCAGCTGGGTACGGCAGGGCGATACAATTTCTGAAATCATCGAAAAAGGCGGATACTTCTGATGAATGGCTTGAATGGAAAGACTGCCTTTGTTACCGGTTCCAGCCGGGGGATCGGCAGAGCTGCCGGACTCCGGATGGCCGGTTTGGGAGCCAGGGTGATATTTCACGGCAGCGCATTTGGGGGAAATCTCGAAAGTGCCGTTGCCGAAGCCGGAAATGGAGCTTTTCCGGTATGTGCTGATTTCGGTGATTTGAAAGCGGTGGAACATCTTGCCAAAGAACTTATTGCAAAGGGTCTTGTCCCTGATATACTCGTTCTCAATGCTTCAGTTCAGAGCTATACCGGACTGGGAAATTTCGATGCAGCAGAGTTCCTGCGTATGTTCAACACCAATGTGGAAAGTTCCTGTATACTGCTGAATCTGCTGCTGCCGGAAATGCGCAAAAAAATGTGGGGCAGGGTGATTTTTGTCGGCAGTGTAAACGGTGTAAAACCCGCTTCAAGGCTGGCTCTGTACGGCTCTACCAAAGCGGCACTTATGAATATTGCCCTGACTGCAGCGGCAGAAAATGCCCCTTTCAATATTACTGTCAACACGATATTGCCGGGAGTTATCGAAACCGACCGCAACGCCAAAGCCTTGAGTGATCCTGAATTTGCCGCAGCCCTGAAGGAAAAGATCCCCATGCACCGTTTCGGGAGCGCACAGGAATGTGCAGAACTCATCGCATTCCTTGCGTCTGATCCTGCATCGTATATTACCGGAGCAGAAATACCCATTGCCGGCGGATTGCAGCTGTGAATTGAAACCGGAAAAGTTTTCACATTATCTGCCTGTCCAATATGATGGGGCTTTACAGCATTGTAAATTTGACCGGGCTGAAAGCCAATGGCAGTACCGGTGTGAATGATTTTCAATTCTGCAATGCCGGAAGGCACTTCAGGAGTTCTGCCGTCAGATTTCTGCCCATAAACAGAAATCCGGTATCATTGGGGTGCAGACGCAGATCGCTGTAAAACTCCTCCAGATGGGGCGTGAGATACAAACCGTCGATTATATGCGTATTGGAGAACCGCTCTGCAATTTTCTTTATCTGCGCTCTGTGTTCAAAAAAGTCTCCGGCACGGGTAACTTTATCGTGATCTTTTCGCCATATCGGCAGAATGACCGCTATTGGAGAGGTGGGATAGAGTACGGAAAGTGCTGAGAAAAAATTTTCACAATTTCCGGGAATATCTTCTTGAGAACATAATGCCCAGTCATTGGTTCCATAAGCGACTGTAACGAGATCCGGAGTACGGCCGGGAGTGCCATTTTTAACGAGAACCGGATCAAAAATATCTCCACCGATTGCTTTATTGATAAGTTCAGCATCGAAAGTATCTGCCAGAATCGCAGTATAGGAACAAATGGGATATTTTGCATCGTACCCCTGCGTGATGGAATCACCGTAACTGATGATCAATTTCTGCCGGGGAGATGCCTGAAAGATCGTGCAGTTTACAAGGGATAACTTTTGAATGGCGATCCGGCACAGAGGCGGCAGGAATATCTCCACTTTGCACTTTTTGCCGGGCAGGGGCAGTTCCATAGAAAATGAAGATTCATTTCTGACATCATCTGTTCCGGAGTGTGCGACAAGGATATCATCGACTTTTACATCCAGAAATGAGAAATATCTTGATGAGGCACTTGCTGCTTCATATTCCATGATGATTTTTTCGGCATCAGTAAAAAAACTTATGATCATGTTAGAGTTGCTGTAGGATTTTGCCAAAAAATCCGGGTTGCTGCCGAAAGTTTTCTGTTCTTCCTCCGTAAAGCGGCATGCGCATACGGAACCGTTTTTCTGCCATATCCTTTCTGCGCCGAGGAGACAATTTTTTATTTCATCAAAGGAGAGAATTTTTTTCATGACCGGTATCCTTTATAAAGTAATATTTTTCTTTCAGAGTTGTATCAGACGGCGGCAATTATCCGGAAACGGCAGATTTTTTAATGTTTTTGAATAACCTGTTTAATATATCACCGGATTGCTGAGATTTCAAAATGACGGAGAAACAGGAAGGTCGGAAATAAGGCGAAATTTTCCATCATTGGTGATCTCAAGCAAATTTTTTTCAACAAGAAGATCCAGATGCCGTTGACAACTTGTGTCACCCAGAAAAGGATATTCTTCAAACTCGTCCAGACCTTTAAAAATTTCCATAAACGAACTTTTACCATTTGAAACAAGCTGTAATATCTGCCGTTGTGTTCTTGTCAGACCGGAGTTGTCCGGAATTTCTTCCGCGCAGCGAAGCAATGCTTTTTTCATTTCCGGCAGATGTTCAAAGTTTTCCTGATTCGCCAAATCAAGCATGTTTTCGGCATCTTTACGCTGAAAATAAATCCATGCTTTTCCGGCGGTCATAAGATCTTGAGGAAGCAGACGGCGCATTTTACTTCTGCCTTGTTTGAAATCATCTTCTGTCAGGCAGTTGCTTTTACAGCAATACAGAAAGATATCTTGAGGTGTTTTTTTCCATGTATTGAGCAGATATAAGATCCGCATCAAAATCGTCTGGTCAAAAAGACATGCATCGAACCACAGAAAGATAGCGGCTGTTTCCGGCAGATCAAGGAGTGTTTCATCCATTATCTGCAGATGTTTGTAAAGTATATTTTTATCAAGCTGTGCAAGTTCTGCAAAGTGTGACAGAAATTCTGCTCTTGCGCTTCTGAAAAAAATCAGATCATCAGTTTCCGGCAACGGCCCTTCCAGATATGTTTCCCGCCAGACCAGACTTTTGCCTTGAAAACCGCATTTTTGCCAGAGTTTAAGGGCAAAATCGCCATTCAAGATATGAAGTTCTGCAGCATCACCCATTTTTGATCTCCATGATATCGCGCAAATTTCAAGTATGTATAATATACATTGCCGGATAACAAAATACAATGATCCGGCATATTTCAGATAAAAAATCCGTAAAAATAGAACTTTTTATTTGAAAAAGGCCGATGCCGCATCTATTTTATTCTGGTTGTATTATGGTTCATGGTGTGATTTGAGGTAAATATGGATCTGCAGTTGGATTTTCGTGCTCCGGAAGATGTACTGAAAAGTAAAGTTACAGTAAGCGATATTGAGCGTTTTACGGCATCATCGGCTCCGATAAGCTGCTTTGATCCGGAACGGAATATGATTTTTACACCTTATCACGCTGCTTTTTCCGGCTTTGGAGAGCAAGCTGCAGTTTTTGCTTTGGCTGGAATACCGATCCCCGATGTCAGTAAGGCGGCAAGTTGTGTGATGCTGGAAAGTGATGTCCCTTTCGAAGGTAAAAAATACAACTGGCCCATAGATGCATTTTCTGCCATGATCGGCGGCAAATTGAGGATATATTTTCTGGCAGGTGGAGATTCCTATTACATCATGGAGTGGTCGCCTGAAAAATCTGCTGCGGAGAATGGTATTTCTCCGGTTCTGTGCCGTCCTGGAAAAGAAGCTCCGGTGTGTCCCCTTACTGACAAGGTTGTCGATGCGTTTCTGAAAGACCACGGCTGTACCGGCTATGATTTGTCCGGGGATGCCAGAGAACATATTATTTGCACCTCAAAACCGGCGTGGGGAAACGATTGTTTTTATGGTATGATCACCAGTTCATTGGCTCAGCCGATCCTTTTTCGCTGCCGGGACGGGAAGATATTTGAATTCTGTGGAATCGTCCCTGTGCTGGCTAAATACGAGTGTCAGACTGCACTTC
>JAFVRT010000170.1 GCA_017504125.1 Lentisphaeria bacterium | reverse complement strand
TATTTCCGTAGCGCGTACAAATGAAGTTTTCAATTTCAACTCCGACAGCGGGTACAGAAAACATGGCACCCCAGCAGCCGTCAGGAGCTTGAAAGGTGTCGCAAAGTTCTTTCAACGGTACATCTTCTCTGGTGCGGCAGGGATAAAACCCCACCCAGCTTGTACCGCAGCTCAGCAGCATATTTCCCGGTTCCAGCACATTGACCGCCCGTGCTCCGGCCGGATGATCGAAACTCCCGGCAACGATACGGGTTTCAGCAGTAAGATGGCCGCCGCAATATTCTTTTTTCAGAGTTCCGGCAATCGTTCCGGTCGGCATGATCCGGGGCAGTTGTGCCTTTGTGATCCCGTAATGAGCTGTGTAGGCGGTATAATCATTTTTGGTCTGATCCCAGAAATAAAAAGGCGCAGCATTTGAGGCGTCGAGGATATGCTGCCCGCAGAGATCCCAGGTGAGAAAATCGTTATTCATCGCCACAACGGAGTTTTTCAGCAGTTCCGGCGCAGTACGGCGGAAATACTCCAGATGCATCAGGGGGAATGTACTTATGGCAGGCCAGCCGGTAGTTTTCCGTACCTGCCATGACTCCGGAGGCAGCCAGTCTTTCAATCTTTTGTCGAGCCAGCTGATGATCGGAGTCAAAGGCTCTCCTTGAGCAGTACAGAGCAGGGTGTTTCCTGAGGCTGCGGCAAAAGAAATACCTGTGATATTTTCTCCGGCAGCTTCCGCAAGGGATTTTATTATACCGAGTATCTGTTCTTTGTACTGCTGCGGATCAAGTTCCACATGATCTGCGGCAGGATAATTGAAAACAACTCGCTCGCTTATTTTTTTCAGGATACCTTTTGAGCTGTTCCAGCATACGCCTTTTATTGCTCCCGTTCCAAGATCAAGACCGATCGATGTCATTGTTTTTTCACAGCTCCATTTGAGAAAGGATATCTTCCATGGTATCAGCGGCAAAGGAAAGCATTTTTTCCGAAACGACAAGTGGAAATTTTGTCAATGCCGCCGGAGGACAATCAGCTTTATAAGTTTGCGCGCTGACATCTATATGATATTCTGAATTGAGTTTTTTACAGAATTGTACTGCCTGCTCTGCATTGTGGAAAAACAGCGTTCCGAGAAGTCCGTCACCTTCAGCTCTGCTGATCAATTTTTTATGCTGCTCTGCCAAAGCATGAAGTTTCCGCTGCCAGAAGCTGCCGATCGTGCGGATGTGTTCTCTGTTATGTTCTGCAAAGCGTATGGTTATGAGATAAGCAAGACTTGCAAGTTCCTCCTGTCCATTGGTAACAAGGGCTCCGAACTGATTCAAATTGTCCATCGGGGCTGTAGTCAATATCTTGGAGGCCGGAAACATGCCGCCGGGAAAACCTTTGCCGACTGAAACAAAATCCGGACGGCATTGGTATTCTTTGAAAAGAAAAAGTTCACTTGACCACATGCAGCTTTGGATCTCATCCACAAAAACCGGAATATCGTGTTCATCACACAATTGGTGACAGAAACTCACATAATCGTTGTCAAGCCGTATGCCGCCGTAATTCATAAGGACCAGTTCATGTATAAAACCTGCGATCTTGTATTGTCCTGAATCATATTCAGCAACGGCCCCGGCAAAAGCATCTTTGTCATTGATCCTGACCGCGACACACTTCAATGCTCCGGCAGACTCCAGAGTATTGTAAAGTTCATGCCACATGCCGCGGAGCATCTGAGTCATTACTGTTGTACCATGGTAGTTGGCCTCTTTACCTTCATTGAAGTCTGCCATGACCAGAAAAACCGGTGTCTTACCGGAATATTCAGGCGCATTGAAATGACTTTGAAGTTTATAAAATCTCGCCAGCATCATCTTGAATGCCGCTTCACAGGCAAGGCTTCCGGTTTCCAGATTTATTACCCGGTTGAGTACATGGGGCGATGTGCTTTTGAGAATTGCTGCAAGAGCTTCATCATCACCTGGGGCGATGCCGTTTGCGATGCGTACAAGTTCCCGTTCCAGGAGCCGTGTCAGATGGCCTCGTGAATTGTTATGGGTGATATTGGTTATTCCGAGTTTCATGGCATTGATTATCAGTTCATAACCGGGAAAATTGTGTCCACAGCTGGCTTGATAGTGTTCACTTTTGCCGATAACTGCCATTCTGCCGTCTTCTCCGATCCGGAAAAATCCCAATCCCGTAAGTGGAGCATTTTCCCTGTGGAACGCACCATCGAAAGCAGCCGTTCCGGCTCCGGAGGAACTTTGGCGCAGCGGCCGGGAAATCTCTTTGCCGGTCATCGGTATGAATTCGTCAAGTTTACGGGAGAGTTCAGGCGGAAAGAATTCGATTTTTTCATCTGCGATCTGCTGCAGTTCTGTCCCGGAACGGCCGGTCAGGGACGCTGATGCAAGGATAACCTTGTCGATATATTCATTTCCTGCTATATCAGTCAGTGAAAGTTTGAGATTTTTTATCATGATATCCTCGAAAAAAGTTTAATTTTCATATACAGTTACGATGTTGACTCCAGCTTTACGCCAGCCGGAAAGCATTTCTTTATCGGCCAGAGAATCGGTTATCAATGTGACCCTGCTGCAAAAAAGCGTTCCGTAAGGGACAAAGGCATTTTTTCCGAGTTTGGAACTGTCTGCCAGAATGTAAATATTACTGCTGTGCTCAAGTACTGCGGCGGCAATGCCGGAAGTTTCTTCATCAGTAGTACTCAGTACACCTTGCGGAGAAATTGCATCTGTACCGAGAAATGCTTTTGTGAAGTTGTAACGCCTGACATTTTCCAACGCCACATTGCCGCACAGATCCATGCGCGACGGACGGATCATACCGCCGGTAAGGACCACCGGGCAGTGGGGAGTGAGTCCTTCCCCGAAAGCAAGGGAATTGGTAACGATCCGCAAATCATTTATTTTTTTTGTTCCAAGAAGTTCTGCCAAAGCATTGCCGCACTCCAGTACGGTGGTTCCGGAATCGAAAAAAAGTCTGTCGTGATCACAGATCAAAGCTGCGGCTTTTGAACCTATCAGATGTTTTTCGGCAGTATAAGTTGATGCGGCTTCATGAAAATGGTATCCGGAGTTCCCCCTGTCGGCAACAAGTCTGATGCCGCCATGGAAACGGAATGCCTGACCGGAGTGTTCCATGTCTGCGAAGTATCTCCGTACAGTAGCTTCAGAAAGAGCAAGTGCTTTCATCACGGCGTTGATATTCAACGAGCCGTGGCATTGGAGCATCCGTAAGATTTTTTCCAGATTTTTTTCTTTTACTCCCATAAACATACCTTTCGATTGCCTCTGGAATAAAATAACACCGGAACAGTTGAAATCAAGCGTTTTTTGTAAAATTTACGAAAATTGACCGTTTCGATCATTTTTTCTTGCGGATAACAACAAAAACAGCGGCGGCCGGCCTGCGGTATCAACATCATCCGTTGATACAAATGCAGTCCGTACCGCCTGTTTATCGTGCCGGAGATCTGTTATTGGCAGACTTCTGCAAGTTTTGCGTTGATCTTTTCTCTCAGGTCAAGAAGCCACTTTTCATCTCTGGGATATTTCCGCAGATTGATTCTGTATCCGGTTGCTTCGTCGATAAGTTTAAGGACTTCTTCTCTGGAAGTCCTGGATTCCAGCAGCCGCAGAGCCCGTTCATCACGGAATCCTTCGGCAATTACTTCGTGCCGCAGAGAATCCACCGGTCCTTCCTCGCCGGGATAGACCAGATAAGCCCCGCCGCTGCGGAAACAACGGCCGCTGTTGCTGTCCTGCCACGGGTCGATATCCCATGTCAGATTGAACTGACTGAACCAGAAGTTATATCCCCATTCAAGGAATCCGGCACAATCGTACACATAGAGCATCAACCCCAGAATACGGTTGCGGATCGACGGCATACCGAATTGGCGTCCCGGCATGCCATCTTGCCATTCTCCGGCATAATATACCCAGCGTTCGGCGACTTCTTCTTTAACGAATTCATCCAGATGAGGTTCGTGAGGAACGGGACGGTCGATGAGTCCCCGTTTGAAAAACTGAATGCTGGAAAGGGCATCGATCACCGGGTAGTCACCCAGCAGACCGCGATAAAGTTTGGAAGCATAGGAATAATTTTCCAATGCGCTTTCGCCGGGTTCGTCAGAAATGTGGAAATAACAGTTTTCCGGAGTGAGTCCCTGACTTTTCAGGAACGGGATAAGTTCAGTGAGCAGGGCCCGGAGAAATTCAGCGTATTCAGGAGCCTGGGAGGAAACTGCTGCTCCGAACATCCGTTCCTCACGGCCGTTTTTGAACACCAGAATTTCCGGCGGATATACCAATCCCCATTGACTGAAAGCGTGGATCATTTCAAAGTTTTTGACCCCGCATTTTTGGGCTGTTGTTATCCACCGTTCAAGGCGGCTGAAATCAAAGCTCCATTTGCCGTCATCAAAAGTGATCTTGAGCAGCTGACAATCGGGGCGTTTGGTTATACCGGGAAGAACATCAAGGGGGATACTCCACAGCGGAGTCAGAAGCAGGTTGCTGCCATGGGAGGCGAAGTTTTTAAAATATTTTTCAAGCAATGCCCAATGTTCTTCACTCCATGAGGATACCTTGTAGTGGTGCTGGATGCAATCGGCATAAAACCAATGGGTGACTTTGAGCTTCTGTTCCGGAAGTACAGCATTGATGACTTTCACTTCAACGGTTTCAGTAACATTGGCTTCCGGCTCTTTGCACCATGTGGTGTGCAC
>JAFVRT010000169.1 GCA_017504125.1 Lentisphaeria bacterium | reverse complement strand
GGCAAAGCGTTCACCACGCAAAGCGGACAAGGTGAGTTCACCAACCCCGTAAGTCAAGCGACTTATTCGGCAACCGCTGGCAACAACGCCGTTAACTGCGTAATTCAATACTTAGGCCGCCGTTACACTTGCAGTGAATACCGCAACTTTGTCGATGCGGCAAGAAAAAAACTTCCCGGAGTCCACATCGGAACCGATATCATAGTGGGGTTTCCGGGAGAAACGGAAGAAGATTTTTGTGAATGTCTGGAGTTTGCAAAAGAGATCGCTTTTGCAAATGTACATATTTTTTCCTACTCCCCCAGGCCGGGAACTCCTGCCGCTGAAATGCCGGGCAGACCGGCTCCTGAAGTGGTGCGCGGGCGTTTCAAGAAACTGCAGAAGGCTGCTTCAGAATCAGCCGCTGATTTTGCGGCTTCCCAGATGGGGCGCAAGGCTCAGGTGATCTTTGAGCGTTCTGAAAATGGCATGCTGCGGGGGTGGAGTGATAATTATCTTGCCTATGCGGTACCGGAAGGAACTTTCCCCACAGGGAAGATCGTCAACTTTACTGCTGAGGAAAAATTTCTTGAAAAAAATATCCCTGCAGAATGAATTTTTCTACAGGGATATAAAAGATTTTTCAGTCGATTCAGCTTTTGAGGACAAAAACTCCTCCGACAGCGAAAAAGTTGGGGTAGAGCTTGCTCAGACGGGGAAAACGCGCCGGGATCGGCACTTCTTCCACAATGTCAAACTCCAACTGATGACACAGTTTGCGGAAATCATCGATCGTACTCAGATGGATGTTCGGAGTGTCGTACCAATGATAAGGTATTTGCGGGGTCCGCGGCATTTCTCCACGGAACATCAACTGAAACCTGCAGCTGAAATGAGCAAAATTGATAACACTTACCGCCGCAAGTTTACCTATACGGACGATCTCTTTCAATAATTGATCCGGAGCTTTATTCTCCTGGAGCGTCTGGCTCAATATCACCAGATCAAAACTCTTGTCCGCAAGAAAATCCATCGGATCACTGAAATCCCGCTGAACCACCGGAATACCGTTGGCAATGCAGCGGCCCACCGCTGCAGGATCTATTTCGATACCGAGAACATCTGCTTTACGGTCGTCGCGCAGATGACACAAAAATGAACCATCTCCGCATCCCAGATCCAGGATCCGGTCGCCCGGTTTGACCAGCGAAGAAATAAATTCAAGATCCGGACGCATATTCAAATCACGGTGCGCCTTAAACATTTACGACCTCCTGCATCTGATTGTTGAGAAAATCGCGGATCATTCTGCTCAATGTTTCCACTTCAAGCAAAAACGCATCGTGTCCGTAACTTGACTGCACATCGCTGTAAGAAACCTTTTTCCGGTTGCGGAGCAATGCTCTTACCAATTCGTGAGAGTCCGACGGTGGGAAAAGCCAGTCGCTGGAAAATGATACCACAAGAAAATCAGCTTTGACATTTTCCAGAGCCTTGTCCAGATCACCGCCTGCATGGGCAGTCAGGTCGAAGTAATCGGTAGCTCTGGTGATATAGCAGTAAGAATTGGCATCAAAACGCTCCACAAAACGGCGTCCCTGATATTCAAGGTAACTTTCTACTGCGAAATCATGAGCAAAGTCAAATGAATAACTTTCTTTATTCTGAAGATTTCTTCCGAATTTGCGGGTCATCGATTCATCTGAAAGGTAGGTTATGTGGGCGATCATGCGGGCAACTGCCAGACCGCGTCCCGGATTGGATGAGAAGGCTTTGTAATTGCCGTCATGCCATTGCGGATCTGATTGAATGGCCTCGCGCCCTATCCAGTCAAAAGCTATTCCCTGGGCTGACATGCGGGAAGTGGTTGCAATGGGGATCACGCACTTCATCATTTCCGGATAACTTACCGCCCATTCCAGAACCTGCATTCCGCCCATGGAACCGCCGACAACAGCCAGCAGTTTTTTTATTCCCAGATGATCGATAAGAGCTTTTTGCGCCCTGACCATATCAGCCACGGTGATTACCGGAAAATTCAGATTATACGGTTTGCCGGTATCGGGATCGATTGATAATGGCCCGGTCGTTCCGGAACAGCCGCCGAGCACATTGGAACAGATGACAAAATATTTGTCAGTATCGATTCCTTTGCCCGGACCTATCATGGTATCCCACCAACCGGGTTTGCGGTCTTCCGGAGAATGTTTGCCGCACACATGGGCATCTCCGGTCAACGCATGGTTGATGAGAATAGCATTGGAACGGTCGGCATTCAAAGTACCGACGGTTTCAAAGCGTATATTGACTTCCTTAAGTTCCCGTCCGCAATCAAGTTTCAGCGGTTCCGGCAGACGGAAATCCTGAGGAGTAGTCAGCAATGTACTTTCCTGTTCGATTTTCTACCTCCAAAAGTTTAATATACCGAACCCTTAATATAACCTTGTTTCCTTGATTTGTCAATATTTTTTTATGATATTGTGATAAAAAATTTGATTTTTCCTGCAGGTTGTCATACAATGATTTGCAGAAGGACCGCTGCGGTTCTGAAAAACAGGAGGAGAAAACAATGAAAAACATCAGAGGTACATTTACCGAAACCAATTTGCTCCGGTCTTTTGCCGGAGAATCTCAGGCCCGTAACCGTTATACTTTTTTTGCTTCGCAGGCCAGAAAAGAGGGGTTTATGCAAATCGCGGACATTTTCAGCGAAACAGCGGATCAGGAAAAAGAGCATGCAGAGCGTTTCTTTAAATACCTGTCCGGCGGCGAGGTGGAAATAAGAGCAGCGTTCCCCGCAGGAGTTATCGGAACTACCGCCGAAAATCTGGCTGCCGCCGCTGCCGGAGAATATGATGAATGGAACAATCTTTATCCCAGTTTTGCCGAAACTGCCAGAGATGAGGGATTCAATGAGATCGCCCGGACATTCGATTACATCTGTGTGTCGGAACGGCAGCATGAACGGCGTTATCGCGGGCTGTTGAAAAACATCACCTCCGGTTCCGTTTTTGAACGGGAACGGGAGGTGATGTGGAGATGCCGGAACTGCGGATATCTGCACTACGGCAAAAATGCGCCGGAACTTTGTCCGGCTTGTCAGCATGTTAAAGGCTATTTTGAACTGCTGGCGGAAAACTGGTGATCAATCGAGTTTGTTTACCATTTCTTTCAATTTGCGCAAATTGAGCTTTCCGCTGCCGAGGATCGGAAGTTCGTCGACTTCGATGAAGTCTTCCGGTTTGGGTATCCAGAGATTGGGGAGCTGAAGTTTGCGCATTTCATCCACAACTTGTTCCGGGATCAAGTCGTCAGAAGCGTAGAAGACCACAAGTTTTTCGCCTTTCTTGGGGTCGGGTTTACCCATGACGGCTATTTCCCGGTTTTCTTTCTTGCGGATGCTCATGATCGCTTCTTCGACACCTTCATGGGGAACCATTTCTCCGCCGATCTTACTGAAACGGGAGGCGCGTCCGGTAATGTAAACATAGCCGTCAGGATCCATGTAGGCGATATCGCCGGTGTCGTAATATCCGTTCTGAAGTACCAAGGCGGTCTGTTCCGGGTCGTTGAGGTATCCCTTCATGACGATACCGGCTTTTACCTGCATGCGTCCGGGGTTGCCGGGTTCAAGTTCGACACCGGTTTCCTGATCCACGATGCGGATGTGGATACTGGGCAGTCCGCATCCGATACTTCCCGGTCGGTCAGCACGGGTTCCCAAATCAAAAATCGAATTGTTGAGG
>JAFVRT010000002.1 GCA_017504125.1 Lentisphaeria bacterium | reverse complement strand
TATGCAAAAAAAGGTTTTCATATATCGGTTGTAAAAACTCCGGATATAGAGATTTTTTGAAGATATCCATACTTGAAAAAAAAGCTCTCCTGCAGTATATTAAATCAATTGCTTGTTTTTTCGACATCTTAATCAAGGAGAGATAGAAAAATGTCTGCTATCGAAAAATTTGCTGAGCGCGCCCGTTCTGTGGCACGCACCATCGTTCTGCCTGAAGGTCAGGACCCCCGCGTGGTTGTCGCTGCCAACAAGGCAATGACTGAAAAGGTCGCCGCCAAGATCATCGTTCTCGGCAGCGAAGCCGAAATCGCCGAAGCATGTGCCAAAGGCGGCGTTACCGAACGGAAGTTTGAAAGTCTGGATTATATGGCTTCTCCGCTGCTTCAGGAATATGCCAACCAGCTTTACGAAAAGCGCAAAGCCAAAGGACTGGAACTGGAAAAGGCTGTCAAGATGATGTCCAGCCGTATCTACTTCGGTGCTATGATGTGCAAAAACGGAATGGCTGACGGTCTGGTTGCCGGAAGTATCGCTTCCACCGCTGACATGCTCCGCGCCGCGTTCCACTGCATCGGTACTGCCCCCGGCATCAAGAGTGCCAGCAGCACCTTTGTCATGGATCTTGCCGAACCCACCGAATCCGGTGATGATGTTCTGCTTTTCTCTGACTGCGGTGTCATCCCCAATCCTGATGCCAATCAGCTGGTCGATATCGCCATGGCTACCAGCAAGACCTACCGTTCACTTTTGGGCAAGACTCCTAAAGTCGCTTTCCTGTCATTTTCCACCAAAGGAAGTGCCGAGGACGATCTGCTGATCAAGATCCGCGAAGCTGCTGCTGAATTTGCCCGCCGCGTCGAAGAAGAAAAACTGGATATCCTCTGCGACGGAGAACTTCAGGCTGATGCCGCTATCGTTCCCAGCGTTGGAAAATCCAAGGCTCCCGGCAGCCCCGTTGCCGGTCAGGCCAATGTGCTGATTTTCCCCGACCTCAATGCCGGAAACATCTGCTACAAGCTGGTGCAGCGTTTGGGCAAGGCTCAGGCTTACGGTCCTGTTCTTCAGGGTTTGGCCATGCCTTTGAACGACCTTTCCCGCGGTTGTTCTGCTGATGACATCTACGGTGAAATCGTTATCACTGTCTGCCAGTCAATGTAATTGACCGTATACCTGAAAGCTCCTTCCTGTAAAAAGGAAAGGAGCTTTTTTTTGTGCAAGGCTCTGTCCCATGATATGGAATTGCCGCTTAAAGATTTTTGAAAACAGAAAACTACCCATGTTGGGAACAGAGCCTTGGGCAAAAAAAAGCTGCAGCTCAAAGCTGCAGCAGATAATGCCGTGGCCACTTACGGAAGCAGCGGCAGGTAATAGGTAACAGTCCGAACGAGTGAGCTTTCACTCTCAATCTTACCCGCGTTTGCGTGAGCCGTAGCATAGCTGATAGGCCAATGCCCCGCTTTGACAGAACCATCGTAGCGAACAAAAGGCAGAACGATATTGTTTTCATTGCCGTGGCCGTTGTCAGGATAATATTTGACAGATGAATGCTTGAAATAACAGGAAGATATCAATCCGTTCCAGTAAGCCAGATGTGAGAGCTTATAGGTGTTTTCGAATTTTTTCATATTAGCCATCCGACTTGCGAATGCAGTATTTGAACTGGCTTTGGAATAATAAGAGGTTATAAGATGCCAATCCCGGTTGCCGTAATGGTAATAAGAACTGCGTCGGCAATTCTCTGAGCCTCCGTATACCTGGTTGGAGAAGTATCTCTTTGGGCTGCGTTTGGCATTCATCGCCGAAGTACAGTAAAAAACTTTACCCGCAATTTTGTCGAGCTGGGTGGCACTTTTTGCATTGGGAGCAAAGGCTTTGGAAAGTCCTGTAGGTCCTCCATAGTACCATACGAAATTTCCGTATAAAAGGTCTGAGTAATAGTTGTCGGTGCCACATCTGCCGTCCGGCATGAAATCTTTGTTTTCTCCGGCATACATGGAAACTGTAAGACCTATGGTTTTCAGATTGTTCATGCATGACGAGAGCTGAGCTGTTTTTCTGGCCTTTTGCAAGGCAGGCAGAAGCATGGCTGCCAGAATTGCGATGATGGCAATTACGACCAGCAGTTCAATCAGCGTGAAGTGATGCTTCGCAAACTGATTTCGGAGAGTGGACTGCTTGAACATTTTTACCTCCTTCATAAACTATGATTTTACTTTTTGTAGGGTTGAAGTTTGCCCTGACTCAATAAACCTTTTGCCACATCGGTACGGACGATTTCAAAAACTCCCAGATGACCGTCGCGGGTATTGAGCGGCAACTGAGGCACACAGGGATGAATCTTGCCGCTGATCCAATCGATGATTCGGTAGTCCGCACGATTCTTTCCGGGGAGCAGTTTGGCAAGGTTGAATTTGACGAAGCCTTCATCTCCATATTTTACCACCGGGGGCCAGGAACGGGAGAAAACTGTAACAAGAGCAACGCGTCCGTTCCGGTTCAGCAGGTGGAGTTTGGTCTGAGTAGTGACTTTGATCTTTGCCATGGTGCTGTAACCGGCCTCATCCATAGTACGGACTTTTTTATTCTTGACTGTGCTTGAGAAAGAGGAGAGATTATCAGCTCTTTGGCCGTCGATGAAGTAATCTTCCAATTTTGCAACGAGAGTGTTGATTTTTGAAATTTCAAGCATGATCTTGGCATCAGCAAAGGCATATTGTCCCATGTAATAGGCAAGACCTTTGATATGTTTGCTGTTTGTCAGAATGTCGATCGCCATGAAACGCATATGCTTGAGATCATGGAGTACTTCACCCATGGAAACCAGCATGATCGGCAGCATATCGGCATAACCGTTGGCTTTGCCGTAAAGTTTTGCGTTGATTCCGTTATTAAGGCGGTTGAGGTATCCGGAACCGGCACGGTGATAAAGCTGAGGCATCTTGTAGTCATAATACTGCTGAGCCCATGCGATACGGGTTTCGGGAAGCAGCATACGGGAATTATTGGGGCCGAAAGGTCCGAGTGAGTTGGCGGTTTTGATGCCGGGAACAGCTTCCCGCATTTTTTTCGCCCAGAGGACACAGATCTTGTTGAAAAGTCTTTGGTTGTACATCATCCATTGGGTTTTGTACTTGCCTTGCAGATTGGCTACGGTCATTTCTTTGAGAGGCAGATTCCGTTCTGCAGCGAATTCTGCGAGGGTGGCAGGATCGTAACTGATGCTCATAGACTCCTGGGCGTTGTTGATGACACCGGCATAAGGAGGCAGGCCTATGACATCAGGTCTTTTGGCAAGTTCGTACCAATAGTTCAATGCAGAATCACGCCATGCTTTGCCGTTGGATGCAATGAATCTCATGTTGTATTGTTTCATGCGTTTGCCTCTGGCATCTATACCGTAAACATTTTTTTCACCGGTTTTATTTGAAAGATCGGGGTAATGATGACGGAGTTCGTACAACTGGGAATAGGTGAAATAGAAGTTTTTGATATTATAGTCTTTGTAGGCTTTCAGCATGACGGTTTCGTCACTTGTCGGCTTTTTGAAGTTGTTGCCGGGAAGCACCATATAGTCGGTCCAGACATTGAAACCCATGGTGAGTAACTGCGGGGGGATAGCTTCCAGACGCTGGGCGAGGCTTTGCCGCCACCATTGGACATGGTAACACATCGAAACAAGGCGGCTGGGGATCATATTGACAGGTTGTTTCAAGGCTTTCAGGGTGACTTTGATGGAATGGATGACTTTACCTTTGTCTTCCAGCTGGATCAAAAGTTCACGCTCGGCATCGGTCGTGGGTCTTACCCAGAAACCACCGAAATCCTGCGGTCTGGAATAATTGTGGAATACCGGCATGTTGAAACAGTATTCAATACATTTTTTCCCGTTGCGTACGACTGGTTTACGGAGCAGTTTGATTTCTCCGGCGACCTTGCGGGGTTTCCAGCGGTTCAGCAAGGGAATATTTATACCTTCAATGAGAACATCTTCCGGACAGACGATACGCATGGTTCCGGCTCCGGAGTAGCGTTTCCGGTCGATACATGTGAGCGCAAAGTCGATCCATTGGAGTTGTCCTGAGAAAAAGTGACGCACATTGCCCCAGGGGGTTACGGGATAAAGGTCCAGAAACAGATAAGGCTGTTCTTTGGCATTGGCCAACGGTTCGACTATCGCATCGTCAAAAGCCATGCCTCCTTCTCTGGGGATGATACTCACTTCCACCTTGGAAGAAGTCTTTACTTCAAAATCCAGATAGTAAAAGCGGTATTTGCTGGTGATGACATAAAAAGTGTCTTTTTTGTTTCCCGCGCTGATTTCAAACTGGGGCTGGTGGGAAGCTCCGTTGTTTCTTGCGTAGATACCGAACCGGTATTTTCCCGGCTTCAGGGAAACTTGCTGGGACATCTTGGTTTTGCAGTTGCCGTCGCAATAGAGCTCAATAGCGTTTTTGCCGGTGTGCTGAGTGGCATTGTCATGTCCGCCGCCTTTGGCATCGAGTCTGTAGTGATATGGTTTGATCGTTTTTTTCAGGTTCTCGATCTTCCAGTGGGCAGTCCAGTTTTTCGGATCTTCAAATCCGGGATTTTTGAGCAGATTAACGACTCCGGCATCCAGTACTGAGAAGGATAATCCGGCCGCAAGCAGAACTTGCTTGATTTGTTTTTTTAACATGATACAACTCCTTTTATGTTCTTTTCATGTCAGTTAAATGCTATGAAATCAACCATTTTTGTTTTATTGCAGTATATGGCCGTGAAAAGCATTTTGCGGCGTGAAAGAACTTTCCTTTCTGATTATCGCCTTTGAATAAATTATTTTTTTGCAGGGGTTATTCTGATTCAGAATAGCCAGCAGGGATTCTGCCGATTCATCAATAGGATGTTCCGCAGTTGAAACAGGGAAGAAACATGTGCGGACTGCATGTATATTGTTGTAGCCTGCAACCAGAACATCTTTTCCGGGGATACGGCCGGATTTCAGCAGAAAATTCAAGCCTCCGACGGCAAAGTAGTCTGAAAGATAAAATAAAGCTGATACCGTCGGGTCCTTCTGAAAAATAAATTCAGTCGTTTCATAGCCGATTTGGGCCATGGTATCGGTGCTGACAACTGTTCTGGGCATTGCGACACAGAAGCGTTCAACAACTTCACTTTCTGAAAGTTGTGGAAAATACTTCCTGAATGCCTTGAAACGGGCAGAGCTGTAAAAATTCTCCAACAGCAGAAATTTGAAGTTGGTTTTGCCCTCTGAAGCAAAGAAGTCCAACACAGCTTTTACTGACTGTTCGCAGGAAACTGTTACATCCCTTGAGAGTTCAGTTCCGAAACCGACAAAGTTTTTCTTTAATTTCAGGAATTCTTCTTCAATGGCCTTTTCGCCGGTCGCACTTCCGATGACAATAAAACTGTCTGCTCCCCGTGCTGCGAGATCTCCTATTGCTTCAAGATTCTTTTTTTCATCGTGACCGAGGAATGACAAGTAAGAACTGCGGCCTGATTGTTCGAGATCGGTAAGAAGTTTTATAATAAGGCGCTGGATATGTTCTTCGTTTGTCAGCTGTTTCATGTCGATCAGCAGCGCAACGGTTCCCGTACTGTCGCCGCGAAGCAGTTTGTGGCCGAATTTTTGTTTGTATCCCAGTTCTTCGGCAATGGCAAAGACGCGTTTTTTGGTTTCTTCCGAGCTCAAGTCGTTGGGTTTACGGTTGAGGATTTGGGAAACCGCAGCCTGCGAAAGCCCTATGCGCTCAGAAATCATTTTTAATGTAACTGCCATGATTTGTCCATTCTGTAAAAAGTATATTAAAAATTCATATTAAAATTTAATGTAGTGCATAAATATATTATAATATAATTGCTGAAATTGTTTTTTTCAAGAGTTTAGTCCGATAAAGTTTAAAATTTATGAGATTCCGCAGAATAAAAAAAATTTCCGCGATCAGAGTTTATGCGGGAGTGTATATTCAGCGTCTGCACCAGATATTTTCGGCATCAGCAACAGGGATATCCAATGTTTTTCCGGAGGAATTTACTTTGAGTGTGGATTTATCCAGCGAAAATCCGGAAACGGTAACTTTTTCGCCGCGTTGAAGTCCGGTCGTTTCAGGGGAGGGGAGATTTCTGCTGAAATCGTAAATTTCCGCCTCCTCGCCTGGAGCGATATCTTTGAGTGTGCAGAAACTTTTTGAATCCGGCCGTTCGAGAATACTCATGGCTTCGGTAAGATAGATCTGAAGCGATCTTGCATCGGAACGCTCCTCGATCGCATTGGAAAATATCACAAATCTTGAAATCGTATCCTCGTCAACCACATGTTCCAGATGACAGGCCGTATCAGCGGCTTTTTCCGGGGACAGGCCGAGTATTTCTGTGAAAAAACGCTTCAGGATCCTGTGTCTGCGGACTATTTCTTCCGCAACAGCTTTGCCGGTTGAGGTCAGCTGAACAGGGTAATGCACATTGTAAATGATGTATCCCATGTCCACCAATTGCCGCAAAGCTTCGGTAACAGAAGGCATCTTGACTCCGAGCTTTGCTGCAATTTCTTTGGAGTGGGCATGGCCAGATTCCAAACTTAATTCTGCGATCGCTTCAAGATAATCTTCCAGACTGGATGAGAGTTTTTTCGCCATAATTTTTTCTCCGGTTCATGAACTTGTTTTTTCAGGATGCACGTTGGGTGACGGAAGATGATCAAACTTTCAAAGCAACATAACCTTTGCTGCTCTGCTTTACAAGTTTTCTGCAGAACCACCAGAGGAATATGCCGTTTGCCGCAAAGGTTACCGTCCATGTCAGCGGGTAGGCCCAGACCAGTGTTTCAATGGTGTGGTGGTAAGCAAACACGGTGTTGATCCATACCACGCGGAGCCCGCACGCAAAAAGCAATGCACAAACAGTCGGTATGACAGAGTGTCCCAAGCCGCGCAGGCCTCCGGCTGCCACATCCATAAGACCGCAGAGGCAGTAAAGTGTGAAAACGATCTTGACCCGCCTCATTCCCCATTCGATAACCTCAGGAGTGTCATTGAACAATGCCAGCCAGTAAGGACCGGTGATGGTGAAACAGGCTCCCAGCACCCCGCCTATTATAAATGCGCCGGCAAAACCCAGTTTCAGGCTTCTCATAATCCTGGGGATCTTGCAGCCTCCGTAGTTCTGCCCGACAAAAACGATGGTCGTTTGATGTGCAGCGTGGACAGTGGCGTAAAGGATCCACTCCATACATACAGTAGGGGTCATACCTGCCATAGCCTGAGAACCGAAAGAGTTGATCGCACCTTGAATAATGATGTTGGAAAGAGCAAAACAGCACCCCTGGAAACCGGCCGGAACTCCGTAGATCAGCAGTTTTTTCAATACCGGAATGTCAATGTGGATATGCCGCAGCACCAGCCGGCTTGCTCCGCGGGCAGTCATCATGGCCCGGAGTACGAGAACCGCTGATACTGCTTGAGAGATCACTGTTGCAATGGCAACTCCGGCAATGTCCCATTTGAATCCGGCTACAAAGAGCAGATTGAGTCCGACATTGACGATCCCGGCGGCGATAAGATAATAAAGCGGCCGTTGTGTATCACCTCCGGCACGCAGGATCGAACAGCCGAAGTTGTAGATCATGGAAAAAGGCATGCCGCAGAAAATCAGTTTCATGTACAATGCGGATTTGGGCAGGATCGCTTCCGGAACCGAGATCGTTCTCAATGCCCATTCGCAGCAGAGAATTCCGAGAAGCCCTATCGCAATACCGCCGATAAAGGCAAAACACATGGAGGTATGTATTGTCCGGCTCAAGTTTTTCCGGTCGCCGGCTCCGTAGAACTGCGCCGCCAGGATATTGGCCCCGACAGAGATACCTACCAGCAGATTTATGGTGAAACTGTTGAGGTCTGCCGTCGTGCCGATGGCTGCCATGGATTCATATGTGCTGCAATTACCGATGATCAGCAGATCGGCAGCATGGAATGCGTATTGCAGAATGTAGGCTATCAGCAACGGGATCGCATAGCGGATCATCTTGCCTGCCAGCGGGCCGTTGCACATATCCATATTGTAGCGGTTGATTGCCATAAATTAAAAAAAAGTCCTGTATGTAAAGAATTTTTTGCGTCCGTATAATATAATGTAACGGATAAAGGTTTTCAATGAAAATATAAAAAAAATTTGCAAGAATTTAGTTTATTCTAATTGACAAGTGCGGAAGTTGGATTTATATTATGCAAAAGCGTCAGGCTTGTTTTTTTATGGGAACAATATTAGACTTGCCTAACAAAATCGTATGGTGGATCAGAATGAGTGAAGAAAAAAAGTGCTGCGGCAGCAGAAGCAAGTGTGAAAATACTGAAAAACAGATGACTCTCGATAAACTTCCGGTGGGAACAACTGCAACTATCGTTGAGATCAAACCCAATATCAGAGGCGAAAAGAAATTTGCTGATGTCGGTCTTGTGGTTGGGTCGGAACTGCTTATGGAAGCTCATGCTCCCCTCGGCGGGCTTATCCGGGTCAAGGTCATGGAAACCAGTATGGCTCTGCACAAAAAAGATGCTTCCAATTTTATCATTGAAAAGGATGATAAATGATGAAAAATAAATTCCGTATTGCTCTTGCCGGTAATCCAAATTGCGGAAAGACCAGTATTTTTAATGTACTCACAGGAACCCGACAGCATGTGGGGAATTATCCCGGCGTGACCGTTGAAAGCAAGTCCGGAACTTTTTCTCTCGGAGAATTTGAAATCGAACTGATCGATTTGCCGGGAGTCTATTCACTTTCTTCTTCATCTCCTGAGGAGGAGGTCGTTTTCAAGGAACTGACTTCGCCGGGTATCGATCTTATCATCAATGTGATCGATTCCACCATACCCCAGCGCAGCCTTTATCTGACCACCCAGCTGGCTGAATTGCATATTCCCATGCTGCTTACATTCAATATGAGTGATGATGCCAGAAAAAAGGGAATGAAGTACAATATCCCGAAATTGGAAAAATATTTCGGTTCTCCCATCGTCCAAACTGTCGGAAGTCAAAGCTCCGGAGTAAGACCGCTCCTCAGCCAACTGGGGAAGACTTTGAACGAATTGGAGGATCACGGGGTCCCCATGCTTTCATACGGCAGCGATATCGATGATGCCATAAATGCTGTTGCAGAAAAAATCGATGCTCTGAATGTGGAAAAATACCGGCATGTCCCGGCCAGATTTTTTGCCATAAAACTTCTTGAACATGATACCGCCGCCATGAAGATCGACGAATTCAAGAGCGTGGCGGAAGAAGTTGAGATCCAGATCAAACATCTGTGGGACAAACATGCGATCAATGCTGATACTTTCATGGCTGACCGCCGGTATGCCATGCTTGCCGGTGCCTGCCGGGAAACTATTTCCATGACTCAGGAACGGAGACGGGAGATATCAGACAAGATAGATCTGGTGCTGACCAATAAGTATCTGGGGCTGCCGGTATTTCTGGTCATCATGTATGCGGCCTTCTGGTTTACTTTTACCTGTGCGGAACCATTCATGGGATATATCGAAAACTTTTTTGAATGGCTGAAAGAAGTTGTCGGGATCATGTGGAGTGCCGAAAAAGCTCCTTTTATGCGTTCTATGGTGATCGAAGGCATCATCGGAGGAGTGGGGGGCGTTATCGCTTTTCTTCCCAATATCCTGTTTCTCTTTTTTGCCATTGCGCTGTTGGAGGATTCCGGATACATGTCGCGGGCGGCATTCATCATGG
>JAFVRT010000168.1 GCA_017504125.1 Lentisphaeria bacterium | reverse complement strand
GTGCCGGCTGCCGCCTTTTCAAATTCGCGGACCATTTCTTCGGCAAGAAAGTCGTAAACTTCGTCGAGAGTTTCAAAAAGTTTCAACTGGCCTTTGGCTTCTTTAAGGACTTCTTCAGTTGTAAGACTTAAAATACGGCGGACTTCTTCTGAACGGGTCATGATTTTTCTCCTTGACTTTAATTACATAAAGAAATTTCTGTGACTAAATATCGTACTTCTGAGTAAATATACATTCCATAACGGAATTTTCAAGATAGAGCGGTGAGAAAAAAATAAAAAGATTTGACAATATTTGAGAAAATTTCAAAAATTATCATTCCGAAACAGAAATCACCTTGTTTTTTTCAAATTATGCGGTTATATTATCTGCAGAAAAATTGGATTCGATCTCTTTGAACCGGAGTCTGCTTTACACCATGAAAAAATTGCGAACTTACGAGATAGTCGACTATCTGAAGGAAAAAAAATATTGTTCCATCCAGGAACTGATAAACCATTTCCGGGTTTCTCCGGCTACCGTATACCGGGATATTTCTGAACTTGTGGCCCGCGATGTGGTGCAGAAAGTTCACGGCGGCATCGCGTTCCGGGAGCGTCAGAATGTTGAAAAATCCGGCTCCCCTTTTCAGGAACGGATAAACTGGAACCGCAGCCGCAAAGAAATGGTCGCGGAACAGGCTTTGAGCAGGATAAGTGAGAATGACATTCTTTTTCTTGATTCCTCCACAACGGTCTGTTACCTTGCCAAATTGCTGGAAAATTCAAATTTCTCCAATCTGACCATAGTTACCAATTCTGTAACTGTCATTCAGGACTTTCATAAATTTCCTTCTCATTATGTCCGTATCGGTCTGGGGGGGAGTTTTGATATGCAGCTCAACTCCTTTCTTGGGAGAGCCACTCTGCGTGAACTGGAATATCTGGAAATTTCCAAGGCCTTTATTTCTGCGTTCGGCGTCGGGGATGATAAGGTTACCACCAATCACGAATATCATGCCAGTCTGCTGATGAAAGTGTTGGAGTTTGCCAAACAGAAATATCTGCTGGTCGATCGCAGCAAATTCGACAGAAGCGGGATTTTTAAGATCGCTTCAAGCCGTGCTTTTGATGAAATATTGTCAGATTGAGAATGGGAAATCTTCAATGAAAATAAAAACTTTTTGGGTATGCAGTATTCTTTGGACTTCGCTGATGCTTTACGGCGGAAAAAACAGCGGGGAAACAAAGCATCTGATCGGGGAAATTCAACGGCTGCGGCTGGAAAATCAGCGGCTTTCCGCTACTTTGACTGCCAGAGAAAATGAATTGCGGAAACTTCGGGTCTGGCTGGCCAATACCGGCGCAGAAGGACGGGAAACGGCAGTTTCAGAAAGAGAACAGCGGCTGTTGGCGGGATTGAAAACTCTCGCCGGGGCTGCGGAAGACATGGTTATGAAAAGTTTGAACTTCAGCGAACAGCTCAAGCCCAAACTCGATGCTTTACCTTTAAGTTCTGCCGACCGTGTCAGGCTGGTGATGGGACTTGAAGAATTGGAACGCAGTGCCGCAGCAGTAAATTCAGCCGCCGGTATCAGCCGGGAAAGCGGAAAGAATTTCAGAAGTGCAAGAGTCGTTGCTGTCCGTCCGGAACTGGGCATGGCTGTTATTTCATTGGGGTCGCTTCACGGGATCTTTCCGGGAATGATCTTCGGGACTTCTGACGGAAAAATAAAACTTCGGGTGGCTGAAACCCGTCCGCAGGTTTCCGGGGTTACTGCCGTACAGGGCACTTTGGATCTTCTGGTTCCCGGCAGTCGTGTCCAACTTCAAATGAGCAAAGTCAGTACAGAGGATAAAATGCTGCGCCGCATGGAACGGCCGTGATTTTGAAAAAAAGATTCTGTCCGTGCAAAAAAGAAGTTGAAAATGGAACACAGAAGTGGTATAGTATAGATAATTCCATACGGAAATATAATTATCAGGGAGTTTTTTTTTATGAAAGTAGGTCTCAGCAGTTACAGTCTTTCCCGTGCTATCTCCAAAGGTGATCTGGGGATCCTCGAAGCCATTGATTGGGTAGCTAACGAAGGCGGTGAACACATTGAAGTAGTTCCGGGTTTTTCATGGGATATCCATGTCGGAAATATGCCTGAAAAGATTGCCGCCAGAGCAAAAGAAGCCGGTATCGATCTTTCGAGCTATACTATCGGCGCAAATTTTATCCAGCCTGATGCCGCTGCTCTTGCCAAAGAAGTGGAACGGATCAAAGGTGAAGTTGATATCGCTGCACGGCTCGGTGTGAAACTTATGCGTTACGATGCCGGCTGGCGGCCCATTCCGGAAACCACTCTGGAAAACTTTGAGAAAGATCTTCCCGTTGTGGCAGATGCTTGCCGTGAGGTCGCAAGTTATGCCGCGCAGTACGGGATAACTTGCAGCGTGGAAAACCACGGTTATCATTTTCAGGGATGCGAACGCGTCCGCCGTCTGGTCAATGCCGTAGGATTGCCCAACTACAAAACCACTCTTGATGTGGGCAATTTTCTTTGTGCCGATGATGATCCTGTTGCTGCTGTCAAGACCAATATCGACATCGCTTCAATGATCCATTTCAAGGACTTCTTCCGTCGGCCCATCAACCGCGCACCCAACGGTGCCGGATGGTTCCGTACAAAAGGAGGACATTATCTGCGCGGTACCATTATCGGCCAGGGTGATGTGGATCTTGAAACCATCGTCGGGATCATCAAAGAGTCCGGTTACAACGGTTATATTTCTGTTGAGTTTGAAGGACAGGAAGATTGTATCTACGGATGCAAAGTCAGTCTTGCCAATGCCAAACGCTTTTTTGCTGAAAACTGATCGTTGAATTATGGACGAAAACGATCCTGAACTCAAGTTGAAGCTCCTTGAGGTTGCCAGAGCTGCTGCACCGGATTATCCTGATGTGAAAAAAGGGATCGGGTGCGGTGTGGCTGCTCTTATTGCCGCCGGAGTACTTTCAACTCTGTTCGTAAGTTTCTTTCAAAAGCTTTCCACCGGTTCCAGGATCTCTGTCGTGGCAGGTAGTGCGCTGATCGCAGCTCTTGTTGCCGGTGGATTGGCGGCATTCCGGCCTCCCCGGCAATGAAACTGCTTTTTTCTGCAGGGACTCTGGAGCTTTGTACTGCTCCCGGAGAAAATATTCCGGAGTGTATCGGCGGGATTTTCAAGGCAGATCCCCGCAGCGGTACGCTCCGGGCGCGGGCGTGTGATTACGCGGAAACCGTAATGACTTTGCGGATGAACCGTGTCCCGTTTACCGATGAGGTCCAGGATCTTGCCAACGACTTCCCCTGGGATCTGAAAGAAACGATAATTCCCCGTCCTCATCAGAAAAAAGCCCTTGATCTCTGGCTTGAAGCCGGGGGCAGGGGCATTGCTGCTTTGCCTACCGGCAGCGGTAAAACGATCCTGGCTGTAATGGCTATAGCTGAAATCAAGCGGCCGGTGATCATATTGGTTCCCACTATCGACCTGCTTTCACAATGGGCGGCAACGCTGGAGCGTTTTTTTTCTGTTTCTGTCGGTATGCTGGGAGGTGGAACTCACCGTATCGGTCAGATAACTGTCAGCACCTACGATTCTGCTGTGCTGAATATGGAATTCATCGGCAACCGTTTCGGATTGCTTATCGCCGATGAGTGTCATCATCTGCCCGGACCGGAAACCCGCTTCGGAGCTTCCATGTGCACGGCCCCTTACCGGTTGGGACTTTCTGCGACTCCCGAACTTCCGGAAGACCGGAGCCGTGTCATGAACGATCTTCTCGGCGGGATAATCTGCCGGGTGAATATCGACGAACTGGAAGGCAAAGTCCTTTCTCCATACGAAGTGAAACATTGGGAAATCCCGCTTGATCCGGAAGAACATGATGCCTATTGCCGTTCAAGAACCGTATATCTGGAGTTTTTGCGCCGGAACCGTATCGATTTCAGTACGGAATCCGGCTGGAGCCGTTTTCTTGGGCTGGCCGGCAGAAGTACAGAAGGACGGGAAGCGTTTCGGGCATTCCTTGAACAACGCCGTCTGGCCAGAGGCGGTGAGGCAAAAATACGCGCTTTATGGGAAATATTGCGCCGCCATGCCGGAGAGCGTATAATCATTTTTACCGCTGACAATTCGGCGGCGTATGAATTGGGACGCCGTTTTGCACTGCCGGTCATGACCCATTTGACCAAAGCGCAGGAGCGGAAAGTTTTTCTGGATGAATTCAGAAAAGGAAATTTTCCGGTGCTGATAACCAACCGGGTGTTGAATGAAGGGGTGGATGTTCCTGCTGCAGCGGTTGGCGTGGTTCTTGCCGGTACCGGGAGTGTCAGAGAACATGTACAGCGGCTCGGCAGAGTTTTGCGTGCCGCTCCGGGGAAGGCTCAGGCGGTGCTTTATGAACTGGTGAGTGCCGGGACTTCGGAAGAAAGCGTAAGTACCCGCCGCCGTCTGCACCGGGCTTATTCCCGATAAAAAAACTTGAATCATCGTCTTTCCGGTGATATATTATCCGGATGCCGGAATATTTTTCAGTTCCGGCTTGAAATTCATAAGGGATGAACGATGACTTTTTTTGCATTTATTCTTATTGTTTTTTCCGCCGGACTTCACGCTTCGTGGAATTTGATCGCCAAGCGTTCTGCCATGACAGTATCTTTCTATGCAGTGATCTGCATGACGGCGGCTTCCATGTGGATCCATACTCAATTCTGGACACCGGTATATGTTCCCGGCTTGCCCAAACTTTTCTTCGTGTATGTGATATGCTCAGTAATAAGTGATCTGTGCTACTGTCTTGGTCTGGTGCGGGCATACCGGACGATGGAAATGTCTACAGCCTACCCGATGATGCGCTCATTGCCGCTGCTGCTGACTGCTGCGGTAACTTCGCTGGTCGGCTGGGGGGCTCCGCTGACTCCACTTGCGCTTTTGGGTATGGCCGTGGTGTTCGTCGGATGTATAATCATGCCGATGAAGGATTTTTCCAGTTTCAACTGGCGTAATTATGTTGACTCCAAGATGTTTTTTGTATTTCTGGTGGCTTGCGGAACTACCGGTTATACGATTTTTGACAGTCAGGCCCAGAGTGTGCTGCGGGGGGCTTATCCGGAACTTGCAAAACCGATAGTTTCCATGACATTTTATTCGACCCGCGGAATATTTCTCAGTACTCTCATGGGGATCTCGGTATTGTGTTTTCCCGGAGAAAAAAAGAACTTTGCCGCCTTTTTCAAAGAACGGAACTGGATGCCTTTTCTGGCAGGAGCCTTTGCTTCACTGACCTATATCACCGTACTTATGGCAATGAATTATGTTACCAATGTTTCCTATGTGCAGGTATTCCGCCAGCTGGGATTGATTTTCGGTCTGCTGGGCGGGATCTTTATTCTGAAGGAACGCTTTGCTCTGCCTAAAGTCGTCGGTGTGGCATTGATAATCACCGGTCTGGTGATAACTGTACTCTGATCAGCCGTTGCGGTAGTTTTTGGGAGAAACTGAATAGCGTTTTCTGAACTGCCGGGAAAAATAGTTGGAGTCCGGAAAACCGCATTTCAGAGCCACTTCAGAAATGGGCAGAGCTGTCTTCAAAAGCAGTTCAGCGGCTTTGGAAAGACGCACCTGCAGCAGATAATCGATGGGGGAATATCCGGTAACTTTTTTGAATACCGGCAGTAAAGTACTGGGGGCCATGGAGGCTATCTTTGAAATTCTGTTCAAAGTCCAGTGTTCAGTATAATTGTTTTCCAGCATACTTATCAATTCTCCCAGACGGCACAGTGAATTTGCCATGGGATTCTGGTTTTTAGAGTACTCACGGGAGATGTATACAAATATCTCCAGAGCCTTGGCCAGCAGCATAAGGTCGGAGCCCGGACGGTTTACTGCAAATTCTTCGGTCATCTCCTGCAGTTTGGTCATCAACGGACGCATGGATTCCGGCGGAATGTGAAGGTGGCTTTTGAATTTGTGGCTGCGGCGGTAGGTGGGTTCAAAGAGAAAAAAAGCGTTGAATCCGGAAAGTGCCCGCAAACTCCGGAGATGATCCTTGAGGTAGGTGTCGTCGAACATGATATTGTACATGCCGAGTTTGTATCTTTTCTCAAAATAGTGCTCGGTATTGCCCTGTATCAGAAAAATATCTCCGGCCTGGACCTGATAAGTGTCGCCGTTGATCCAATGTTCTCCGCCGCCGGCGGTGATTATGATAAGTTCCGAAAAATCGTGCGTATGACGGATGTCCGTAAGGTCGCCTTCGTGCTGGACCGGCATGTCACCGTGAATAGTCCTGAGGGCCACCGGACAACCGTCTTCGGTAAAGAAATCTGCTCTGTTTGCAATGACTGTCTGCATAAAATTCATGCAATTCGTAATATTGTGCTAATAAATCATAATATAGTCAGGGTTTTTTGTTTTTTCAAGGGGTATATTTGAAACAGTTCCGGAAATTTTTACATTTCAAGCATAACTCAAACAAGGAGGAAAAGAAAATGCAGGGAACATTCCGTTTTTCATTCGGTCCGTGGAACATTCATGAAGGTGCCGATCCTTTCGGTCCTGAAGTCCGTAATAGCATCCCCTTCAACAAGAAGCTGGAATCCTACAAGAAACTCGGTTTCGACGGTATCCAGTTCCATGATGATGATGCCGTTCCGAACATGGCCAACCTCTCTCCCGCAGAGATGATCAAAGAAGCCACCGAACTCAAGAAAGTTCTGGACAACCATGGTCTTACCGCTGAATTCGTCGCCCCCCGTATGTGGTTCGCTCCCGAAACCATCGACGGCGGCTACACCAACAACTGCCCGAAATGCCGCGAATACGCTATCGAACGCAGCAAACGCACCATCGATATCGCCAACGCTCTCGGAACCCGTAATATCGTGCTGTGGCTCGCCCGTGAAGGTACCTACATCCGCGAAGCCAAAGACCCCGTGGTCGCCACCGAAAGAATCGCTGGTGCTCTCCAGACCATGCTGGACTACGACAAGAACATCCGCGTGATGATCGAGTCCAAGCCCAACGAACCCATGGATCACACCTATATCCCCACCATCGGTCACGCTATCGCTCTGGGACTTATGACCACCGATCCTTCCCGCGTCGGCTGCCTTATCGAAACTGCCCACGCTCTGCTGGCCAACCTCAGCCCCTCCGATGAAATGGGCTTCGCCATGGCTCACAAGAAACTGTGGAGTGTCCACCTCAACGACCAGAACGGCCTGAAGTTCGACCAGGATCTCACCTTTGGTGCTGTGGATCCCCGCCGCGCTCTCAATCAGGTCCGCGTTCTCGACCGTCACGGCTTCGGCAACAACGGCGAATGGGTCGGTTTGGATGTCAAAGTCATGAGAACCCAGAAAGCCGGTGTCGATATGAAGCACCTGGAATACAGCCGCAAGATCTTCCTCAAGCTGCTGGAAATTTCCCGTTCTCTGGACGACAGCAAGATCGAACAGCTCACCGCTGAACGCGACTACGAAGAGCTGAACTACTACATCCTCGATGCCATGCTGAAAGGCTGAGGTGGATAAATGAAACGCAAGATCAGAATGGGTATGGTCGGCGGCGGCCCCGGCGCGTTTATCGGCGGGGTTCACCGGGCAGCTTCCCGTCTTGACGGGAAAATCGAACTGGTTTGCGGATCATTTTGTACCAGACCGGATGCCAACCGCTCTATGGCCGGGGAACTCTTCATCCCTGAAGAAAAGTGCTACGCCACTTATCAGGAGATGTTTGAAACTGAATCCCGTCTTCCCGAAGGCGAACGGATGGATTTTGTGGCGATCACTACGCCCAACTCCACCCATTTCCCCATTGCCATGGCTGCTTTGGAACATGGGTTCCATGTGCTTTGCGAAAAGCCCATGACCCTTTCTCTGGAAGAAGCCATCGCTCTGCGTGCAAAAGTGCGTGAAACCGGATTGCTTTTCGCTCTCATGCACAACTATTCTGCCTATCCCATGGTACGGCAGATGCGCAAGATGATCGCAGACGGTGCGCTGGGCAAACTCCGCAAGATCGTGGCAAGTTACGATCTCGGATGGCTGGCTGCCCCCAATGCCGGCAAACAGGCAACTTGGCGCGTCAGCCCCAAGATGTCCGGTGCCGCCGCATGTGTGGGTGATATCGGTACTCATGCCGAACAGCTGATCGAGTTTGTTACCGGACTGGAAATCACTGAAGTCGCAGCTGATCTCGCCACCTTTGTGGAAGGCCGTCAGCTTGATGATGATGCCACCGTGATGCTTCGCTTTGCTGACGGAGCCAAAGGTGTCATCGAATTGAGTGAAGTTGCCTGCGGCGAAGAAAACCAGTTCAAACTCCGTGTCTACGGATCTGAAGGATGTCTGGAATGGTGTCAGCAGGAACCGGAAAATCTGGTCTACAAGACCAATGATTCTGCCATGAAGACGCTCCGCCGCGGCTGGGCCGAACTTGATGACAGCGTCAAAGGACTTATCCGTCTGCCTGCCGGTCATCCCGAAGGGTTCTTTGAAGCCTTTGCCAACATCTACACCGATTTTGCCAACCACATCGCCGCCAGGATCGACGGTGTTGAGTATCAGGGATTGTATCCCAATGAGGAAACCGGTGTCCGCGGCATGAACTTCATCGAAACCGTGGTCGCCAGCTCCAAACAGAATGGTGCATGGCTGCCTCTGAAGAAACTGTAATATAAACAGTATTTCTCAACGCACTTCAAAAGCTGCTTCAGCTTTTGGAGTGCGTTTTTATTGTGTTTGTTTTTGCAGCAATGGCTGCGGAACGGGCCGGAAAAGGCGGTTCCGGCTGAGGAGGGCAGACCGGACTCCGTGGAGGGAGTCGGCAGTTTACTCTGAGCGGAGGACGGTGATCGGGTTTTGCTGTGCCGCCTGATAAGCGGGATAAGTTCCGAAAATCACGCCGACTATACACGATATCGCCAATGCAAGCACGATGCTCCACCAGGAGTAGATCGTTTCCATGCCGCTGTAATTGGTGATGATCTTACCGATACCTACACCCACCAATATGCCGGTAATACCGCCGCAGGTGGTCAGAAAAACTGTTTCGATCAGAAATTGCAGCAGGATATACGCTTTCTGGGCTCCAAGTGCCCGCCGGGTACCTATTTCTTTTCTCCGTTCATACACGCTGGCGAGCATGATGTTCATAATGCCGATACCGCCCACAACGAGAGAAATACCGGCAATAGATCCCATGACTATGGTAAAAATATTCTGAGTTCGTTCCCGCTGCCGGAGAAGTTCCAGCGGCACGACCATACCCCAGTCTTTGGTCGCTTCATGCATTTTTTCCAGAAATCCGGCAATACGCTTTGAGGTGTTGTCAATGTAGAATGTATCATTGACTTTTACCAGAAAAAGGTCATATTCCACTCTGGTTATCTTGAATTGACGCCCTTCACGCAAAAAGTTGTAATCCTTGAAAAGAGTTTTTGCCGTGGTCATAGGGATCAGGATCATTTCGTTCTGACCGCCGATTTCCGGCAGCTGGGTCGCGTAGGGGTTGTCAAGGATGCCGATGATACGGAACACATTATCCCCGATACGCAGATTGCTCCCGATGATATTGGTATCACCCAGGGTGAAAAGTTTGTGTTTGACATTCATTCCGATCACACAAACCCTTGAATTTGCGTTGAAGTCGATCTTGCTGAACCAGCGGCCGTCCACGATTTCTGCGGAAGTTTCCGACAGAAATGCCCGGTCGCAGCCGACCAGCTTCAAATCCATGCGCTGAAGACCTTTCAAGATCTTGTTGCGGGTGTCAAAAATCGCGGTGATGCGTTCCACATTGTCCATACGCTCAATGTGGCTGCGGTCCAGTTCTGTCAAACCGAAACGCTCCATTACACTGGCATTTTCGCTGGAACTCTCACTTTTGCCGTCGATAGGCGGACGGCGGGAAAAGACGATGATTTTATCAATACCCATAGCTTCGATCTGCGCCAACGCTGAATGTTTTGCACCTTCAGAAATGGCAAGCATGGCGATCACGCTTCCGACACCGAAAATGACGCCGAGTGAAGTCAGAAGTGAACGCATCTTATGCAGCATAAGATTGCGGAGAGATAAACCGATCAAATCGCGTAC
>JAFVRT010000167.1 GCA_017504125.1 Lentisphaeria bacterium | reverse complement strand
GTGTTTTTCAGTGGGCTATTCCGTTTTCCGGATATGCAATCAGGGTTATCTCGCTGAATCCGAAAAGAGCTTCTATTTTGTAGCAATAGTTTGAAATATTTTCCTTTAAAAATTTGTAAATTCCCATGAATTCGTCTTGATTGTGATAGATGGCAATAAGAAGTACCGGTCTGTCCCGTTTTATGGTTTTAATGGCACCTCTTATCATTTTCAACCCCATCCCTTCCAAATCAGCTTTTATCACTCCAATATTTTCGTAATTATTTTGTTTAACAAATTCATCAATAGTTTCAACTTTAACCAGAATTCCATTTCTCTCTGCACTCAAAGCAGTTTGCGCACCAGCATCAGAAAAATATAATTGCCCTGGTTCATCAGATAAAGCAGCCTGAATTATTTCGACGCAATCGATTTTTTCTTTTTTTAAATTTCCCCTGCAAATTTCACAATTTTTATGTGAAGGTTCAAATGCAATAATTTTGTGTGGGGCGTACTGTGAAAACACATACGCAGAATCTCCAACAAATGCACCACAGTCAATAAAAACTTTATGCTTTATGTATTCTATAACATTTGCATCCAAAAACTTCAGTCCATGATGATAACATACTGTTTCCGGAGTAAAAAACTTGAAACAAGTTGCTTTGGCAAATTTGCGGCATATTTTATTTTCGTATTCAAGCTTTTTGATCACGCCAGGAAAAATATGCTCCAATGGGACAATAACAGCATCGTGTTTTGCTGGATCAAGATACTTACTGAAATCACTACCTATGTGACTGTATTTCAAATAATCGAGCAATACATCTATTGAATGTTGAGAAAAATCGCGATAAAGTTCTTTTACATTTTCTCCGGACAAATTTTTGAATTCATCCGCAAACAAAGATTTGGGTAAATATCCCCAACCCTTACCGAAAAAACATGTCCCAACCAGCATTAATTTATTCCGCAAAGAAAACGGAAGTAATTCAATAAAAGGAAATATAATTTTATCCCGCATCCAATATTTAAAACTCATTTTTTACTCCTTTTTTCAACTGCCATGCTCATATTTTCCTGAGGATCATGCATTATTCTTTTTATTGAACTCCGGAACTTTATACCGGCCAGTATGAGCATTCCGCACTTCAGGTATTCAAAAAAGCGCATTTTTCGCCGGTATCCCAATTTCAACCAGCTGCGAAGTGTTTCTCCACGGGAAACTGAACCATGTTTGAGTTCTGTTTTCAGCATGTCAGCATAGCTCAATTTATTCTTTTCAACAACAGCACCGCAGAAACGCTCTGCAGCATCCCGGCGTTCCTGAACTTCTGTTTCGGCAGGAGTTTTTTCTCCGTAAAAAAGATTGCTGCCGTGGATACGGTATTTTACATGGGGTTCGTGAATGCTGTATTTTACTGCACCGGCCAAATCTCCGCCCCATACCAGTAAATCATCTGCACGGGTTTTCCACTGGTATTCCCCGTCGCACCAGGGCAGAAATTTCAACAGCACATCCCGCCTGACTGAACATGCGGAAGTACCCATGCCGATCCAGAGATGTCTGGCCGCGACGGAAAAAGGATTTGAGCCGATCTTCCCTTCCGGCCATGCTGAAGCGAAGCCGGTTTTATTGCCGAAAAACTCCAATCTGGTCATGAGAAAACCGCAATCTTTGTTTTTCTCAAATTCCTCCCATACCCGTTTCAGATAACCCGGCATGAAAACATCGTCCGCATCAAGAAAAGAAATCACTTCACCGGTGGATTCCAGAACTCCGGTATTGAAAGCTGACAACTGACCGCCGTTTTCTTTGAAAATACTGCGGATACGGGGATCATTGAAACTTGAGATGATCTGCCGGGAGTCGTCAGTAGAACCGTCATCGACTATCAGAAGTTCAAGATCATCAAAATCCTGTTCAATAACACTCCGGACCGCTTCGGCAAGAAAGCGGCCGTAATTATAATTATTGAGCAGAACGGTTATTTGGGGCATTTTACTTTTTCAGCCCCAATTTTTTAAGCAGCAGACCGCTGCGGTATCTCCAGCAATCCTGGATATGCCGTTTCAAAGCGGCGATTTTTTCACTGAAAAGTATGCTGTCAGGAGTGAGATGATTTTTCCAGTTATACCGCTTGGCTCCGGGGTAAAGTTTCGTAAGCAAATCGAGTTCAAGCGGGAGTTTTTTGCACTGTGCCAGCGCAGAAGCCCGTTTGTTTATGAAAATCAAACGGCCTCTGCCGGCAAAGTAGAGTACTCCCGGATTGAACACGGCATGTTCCAGAAATTCAGCAGTGATGTCTGAAATATCTCCGTCGATCACCAGCAGCCAGTCCGAAAAATCCAGACCGGCAGCATCTTCTTCTGAGATTTGATGAAATTTTTCTCCTTGCGGCAAAGCGGCACCGTTTTTCAGAACAACTGCAATATCACGGGGATAAAGAAAGCGCATGCAGGTATCTTTGGAAATACGAATATCCTGATTGGGCAGATATGGTTCATTGGTGTAGTCGTATTTGTATTTTTCCGGATCGTAACCGGAGGCATCAAAAACTGTGCAGCGGTTATTCCGGACTTTCCACGCATTGCGTTCTTTGATTTTTTCCCATATCCCGGCAGAAACCATATCACACTCTTTATCTCCGGAAATACGGGGGACATCCAAAGCTGCAGAACAATATTCGCACCATTTCAGCTGATCACCGAAGTCTTCCGGTTTCCTTTTCCACCAGCCCGGTTCCACCGGCCAGCCGCCGGGGCCGTCAAAAAGCATATCCAACGCGGCCGCCACTTCACAGAAAAAAGCTCCTTTGGGAGTAATGGACGCACTCCACTCATTCTGGATCCAGCATTTATCCCGGAGTTTTATCCATTCTTCATCCCCGATCCCCAGTTCTTTGCGGGGGATCAGCAATGCCTGGTGCATACTGGCATTCTGATGATCGTTCAGACATTGATAGGGGAAAATATCGGCAATGGCCTCAAGGTTTTCATAATATTTTTTGCCGAAAGTCGACCACAGGCCGCGTTTTGCGCCTACAGCATTGTTCCAGCGATCTTTGAGAAAGCGGTCGAAGTCCCGAACCGGCGCAACCGGGAAAGCGGACTTTTTTCCTGATGGACGGGCTTTATGCAGATAACGGATCATTTCCGGGAAATCCGGATTCAAGGTGGGTTCACCTCCCATGACTCCGACAATACCATCGTAACCGGCCAGAGAGTCCACTGCTTTTTTGAACTGCTCCATATTCATCATAAAATGTTTTTCATGCAATCCGCAAAAGCGCGTACAGTTGGAACAATTCCTCAAGCAGCTGTTGGTAACTTCGATCTGGATCGTTCCCATTTTTTCCGGAGATTTCATCGTAATCCTGACTCCTGTAATTTCATTTCTTTTCACTTAATATAGCACTCCCATCATACCATTGCAAATATTTACACCGGAATGAACCGCACAATTTTTTGAAACGGGCTTGAAAAATCTTTCTTTATATGGTATATTGATTAAAATAACAGGTTCCCGTAAACAATGAATATCTCTCTGACAGTACAAATATATG
>JAFVRT010000166.1 GCA_017504125.1 Lentisphaeria bacterium | reverse complement strand
GTCGGCATATTCCAGCGGTGTTTTACCGCCGAGTTCTGCAAGTGGTTCATCTGCCATACCATCCGGCAGAAATATTACAGCTTTATATTTCATTTGTTCAAAAGTTCCTCTGCTTTGGCTATATCTATTCCGGCAGCAAAAATCCGCTTGTCGCGTGAACTTGCGCCGGAACACAGTTCGATGTTTCCTTTGGGGAGCCCCAACTTGGAAGAAAGAAATTTCAACAGCGCGCTGTTGGCTTTGCCGTCAACAGGCGGAGCATTCAACGCGATTTTCAACGAGGAACCGAAAAGACCGGTAATTCCTTCGCGTTTTGCCCCCGGCTGGATATGGAGTGAAATATATATTCCTCCATCTCCGCTGCTCATGGCCTGTTTCAGATCTTCAGGCATCTGCAGTACCGTTTTCTTCTTCTTGTTTTCCGCTGCCGATCTCCGCGTCTTTGATTCCGAGCAGATCTTTTATTTCGTCTACTGACATTGTTTCTTTTTCCAACAATGCTTCAGACAGGATCTGCAACTGATCTTTATGTGCGGTAAGACATTTACGGGCATCGTCGAGAGCGTTATTGACCAGACGGCGGATCTCCTGATCGATCTCTTTCTGAGTTTCCGGAGAAATTTCTTCAGGAGTCGGACCATCAATACGCAAATGGGGATGTATAGTCATGTCTGCACATTTCCAGGGACCGATTTTTTCACTCATACCGTAAACACAAACCATCTGGCGGGCCATGTTACTGAGCATGTTGATATCAGCCGATGCACCGGTGGAAATATCATGCATCAGCAGTTCTTCGGCGGCCCGTCCGCCCATGGTCATTGACATTTCGGCAATAAGTTCCCCCTTGCTGCGGCTGTATACATCTTCTTTGGGCATGGTGAATGTTGCTCCGAGATATGCCTGTCCGCGGGGAATAATGGTAACTTTGTGTACCGGAGTACATTTTTCATTATAAAGAGCCACAAGAGTGTGCCCTGCTTCATGTACGGCGGTCAGTTTGCGGTCATGCTCGGTGAGTTTGCGGCTTTTGCGTTCGGTACCGTAGCTCACTTTATCCCTTGCTTCTTCCATTTCCGCTTCGCTTACGGCGTTTTTGCCGCGCCGGGCAGCAAGGAGTGCTGCTTCATTGCAGAGGTTGGCAAGATCGGCCCCGCTGAAACCGGGAGTTGTTCTGGCAATGACATCAAGATCCACGGTATCATCAGTTTTGATCCTTGCTGCGTGTACATCAAGGATCTGCCGTCTGCCTTTGATATCCGGCAGATCCATTACCACCTGACGGTCGAAGCGGCCGGGACGGAGCAAGGCGGGATCAAGGACATCGGGGCGGTTGGTGGCAGCCAGCACGATCACTCCGGAACGGCTTTCCAGTCCATCCATTTCCACCAGCATGGCGTTGAGGGTCTGTTCTCTTTCATCATGGCCTCCGCCCCAGCCGGAAAAGCGGGAGCGTCCCACCGCATCGATCTCGTCGATAAAAATCAGACACGGAGTGTGCTTTCTTGCCTGTTCAAACATGTCGCGTACGCGGCTTGCACCCACACCTACAAACATTTCCACAAAATCAGAACCGCTTATTGAGAAAAACGGCACTCCGGCTTCACAGGCAACAGCTTTGGCCATAAGGGTTTTTCCGGTTCCCGGATTGCCTACCAGCAGACAGCCGCGGGGGATCTTGCCGCCAATGAGCTGAAAGCGTATCGGATCTCTCAGAAATTCCACAATCTCGGAAATTTCTTCCTTGGCTTCATCAGCTCCGGCGATGTCGGAAAAATGAACATTCAACTCGTCCGGAGGTATCATTCGCGCCCGGCTGCGGCCGAATTCCATTGCGCCATGGCCTCCCATACGCATTTGTCTGGCGGAAAAGAAGTAGATCATACCGACGATTATGATTACAGGCAGCAGCGCAAAGAGGACAAAATTCCATACTCCGGCGTTGTTGGAGTCGACTTGAACATTGGTGTAAGAAAGAAGTTCGTTGAGCGAGTCGGAATAGATTATACGGGTACGGTAACGCAGTTTTTCCGGAGCGGTCTTTTTCTTTTTGGAATCCTGATCCGCGGCATTCTGATCGGCGGAGGCTTTCAGAATACCCTCAACCGTGAAAACTTTGTCGCCTTCGCTGACAAGTACTGCTGTAGAAATCAGTTTTGCCTTGAGCATAGCTTCAAATTGACTTTGGGTAAGATCACGGCTGCGGGCGGAACCGAAACCTTTGAAAAGAAAAAGTCCGCCGATTATCAGCATTATGACCAACCAGACGATCGCCGCCCGCGGGGAACGGTTGGGGTCTCTTGAGCTGTTAGACGGATTCGACCGGGGATCTCCGGGAGGATTATTATTATTCTTGTTTTCAGACATAAAAACTCCTGTTGCTATTATAAAAACTGCGCGCCGGATCGATCTGGTGATGAATCCGACGCGCGCAAATACTGGATTATTACTTTGCTTTCGCAAAAATCGTCATCATCACCATAACCACGGCTCCGGCAGCCGCCAGGCCGAGAAGGATCGCTGCTCCGACCAGAATGTGATGAACCATTTTTTTCTTTTTTTCTTCTGCCAGAGCCAGAGGATTCAAACTGGTCAGGGAAGGTGTGGTAGAAAGCAAACCGTCAAGACTGCTCAAATCTATAGTATGGGTCAGGCGTGAAATGGAAGAAGTACTTGTGCTGACATTACTGCCGTCATTGCTGTCAAACAGAACTTCAACCGAACCGAACATGATAAGATCGTTGTTTTTGAGAACCTGTTCCTCTGTGAGGACGCTGTTGATACGGGTGCCGTTGCTGCTGCCGTTGTCGCGGAGAACATAAGAAACGGAACCGTCTTCATTTTCCACTTTGAAAATGTCTGCATGATGGCCGCTGACACTCCCGTCTTTCAGACATATGTCATTTTCATCTTTGCGGCCTATGGTAATAACATCTTTATCTATTTCAAAAGTTTTTCCCCGGAGTTTTTCAAAAAGCACCGTCAATTTAGGAGTGTTGCTCATATCAAAGTCTTCCGTGTTGTAAAATAACGAATATACCTACGACGGTAAATATACAACGATTATGGTGATAATGCAAGTCCTGAAAAGATAAAAAAATAAAAAAATCTCTATCTTGAAGCAGCAGGGTTTGCCATGGCGGCGGTGAGAAGGGTTTTTTGAAGGTGGGAACAGACATTCCAATGTGTATCTGCCGTTTTTATTTTTTGTGCAATTTCCGCAATCTTTCACCGAGCAGCGAAAATCTGTGTTCCCGGCGGTTGTTGGAAAGTGCGATCTCAACAGCCTGTTTTTCTGCCACCAGGATCAGCAGTTTTTTGGC
>JAFVRT010000165.1 GCA_017504125.1 Lentisphaeria bacterium | reverse complement strand
CATGGTAAGAAGAAGGCTGATGGTATTTCCGGTAGTATCGCTGCGGTTAATTTCTTTTTTTAGTAAATCAAGAGTGGAAAGAACCTGTTGCCATTCTTCAGAAGAAAATTCCGCAACACCGTACCGATACACATAAAACAATTTGTCAACGCAGAAACTCCGCTGAAAAGTTCTCCGGCATTTTCCTGCGGCAATTTACTCAGACCTGCCGGAAGTTTTCTGCCGGATTTGAAAATATGTTCCAATTGTTCGGCAGACATTTCCCGATTGCTCATCTGTCCGGAAACCCCGTCTATACATATTGCATTGAATTTGCCGTTTACACTCTGAGCAAACAATATTTGTTCCGGACTCCAGATAACTATCGGACCGCTCACCGTTTTCAAAGATTCCGGAACCATACCGGCGGCAGTCCCGGTATAATACAGTCTGCCGCCTGACGGGATGGCCATTTCACGGAATTTTTCAGGAGCCTTTACAGGGGCCACCCAATTCCATGACACTCTGGAGTTATCGACATAAACATTTTCCCCGAACACTCCGTCGAAAGCGACCTGTGCAGCCTCGATATTAGGTTTGATCCGTCTGAATTGGATATTGGCTGTAATGAGTCCGCAGATCAAACTGAGAAAAAACAGATGCAGAACGACCCGCCACCACGACTGATTACGCAATGATCGAAAAATTTCCCTGCCGGAACATACGCCCCACAGAGCCTTGATAAATCCGGTTTCGCAGATCATTTTACTTTTTTAGTCCGCAAAAATGACTTCTTAGCTCCGTTTTTGCGGAGCATATTGAGCTCGCCGGCAACCTCACGGGCAACTTCAGGAGCCAAACGGTCGGTAAAGAGTTTGCCGTCCAGATGATCCAGTTCATGCTGGATGCAGCGTCCCAGAAGTCCGCCGCATTCACACTCGATCACATCTCCATCCAAAGTAGCTGACCGCAGCACGACCTTTTCCGGGCGTTCAACGGGAGCGAAAACATCCGGCACAGAAAGACACCCTTCATCCCTTGAGGCGGTACGGGTGGAATATGACAGGATCTCCGGATTGATAAGCACCAACGGCATCCGGGGGATCAGCTTTTCTTCCCCTTCCGAAGGGGTACCTTCGACGGATTCAGCCGGAACATCGATCACCACCATACGCTTCGGCACACCATATTGAGGGGCGGCAAGACCGATACCATTAAAAACATTCATAGCATCGATCATTTCAGCGGCAAGACGCACAGTTTCAGCATCGACCGTCAAGACCGGATCTGCTATCCGGCTCAGCACCGGATCTCCGATAGTACGGACAGAAATTTGCCGTTTGGCATTGAACAACATGAAAAACTCCTGAACTTTTCAGCAGATTATTTCTTGCGTCCCGGAGGAGGCGCAGTAGGAGAAACCGGGATCCCGGCCGCAGCAGCTTCATTTTTGACAGCAGCCTTCTTGGCGGGAGCAGCTTTCTTGGCGGGAGCAGCTTTCTTGGCGGGAGCAGCTTTCTTGACGGGAGCAGCTTTCTTGACGGGAGCAGCTTTCTTGACGGGAGCAGCCTGTTTACGGGCAGCGGGAACTCCGGACTTCATGACGGGACCGGGTACACTTGCCTGCTGCTGAGGAGTCTGGGGAACTGTCTGGGCACTTTTGCCGATCTTGTCAGGAGCAATACTCTCAAGTCCGGGAGCACGGTCGCTCTTTACATCTTTACGGCTCTCGTAAAAAGCGGCGGTATTGGCACCGACAGCATGATCGAGCTGAGCCTTGGCGTTCTGAACTGACACATAGCTGGAAGCCAGTTTGGATTCATAAGAAACGAGGTCTCTCTGAGCTTCGTTCAAACGGGTAAGTTCAGCATTACCGGCACGATATTCATCATCCACCAGATCCCGCTGCTTGGCAGCGAGGTCGCGGATCTTTTTGTTGAGAATGGTCTGCTTGACATTTTTGATATAATTGGCATACGCGGTACGCACTTCGCCAACCACGGTGAACCATTGGGCAGCCACATTGTAGTCAGCAACAGCCAGATTGGCCTGATATTCGCGCATAGTGTTGTAACGGGCCAAACCGTTGAAGATCGTCCAGTTGACGCTGAGTCCGTAGGAGAAAGAGGGTCTGTTGCTGTAGGTATGATCGCGGTCATATCCCCAATCCCGGTAGTGGGTGGCATCGGTTCCGAAACCGAAAGAAGCAAAGGCACTCACCGAAGGAGAATAGGAACTGTAGGTCTGATACATCTGGTAACGGGCGGCTTCGAGCTGCATGCGGTATCCCTTCAAATCGGGACGGTTGGCAAGAGCCGTATCGAGATAAACTTCAACAGCAGGAAGCTCATGGAAGTTCAAATCCAGCTCAATGGGGAACTTCACATGGGAAGGCAGAGTTCCTTCGGGATATCCCATAAGAACCGCCAGTGCGTAGAGCGAAGCATCGTAAGCGTAATCAGCAGCGATCAAATCGCCATCGGCACTGTTCATCAGGATCTCGAAGTTGAGAACATCACTCAAAGGAACAGCACCTGCCTGAAATTTGTAGTTGGTATCTTTCAGAGAGATCTGCTGGAATTTACGGTTTTCTTCAGCAATGCGCCGTTGAGCAATGGCAAGAAGCACATTATTGTATGCCTGAGCCACAGCATACATCATCTTGCGGCAATAATCGGCATCCATATTCTTGTAGTACTCGACATTGCTCTTTCTGACCATGATCCCGAATTCGCGGGAAAGACCGTCAAAAATCAGCCAGGTGGCATCAATTGAGGTGGAAGTTGCAAAAGTAGATGTCCGGCGACGATGTCCGCTTATCATGTTGCCCAGATTTTCCGGTTCGCGGGTCCAATTGTGGCTCTCGCTGAGTTTGAATGAAGCGGAAACAGTAGGAAGCCATGCTCCCATGGCCTGATAAAGCCGGAATCTTGCAGCTTCGATGGAGTGGTGTGCCGCAATGTAGGTGGGATTGTTCTGCAGGGCGATCTTTTGAGCTTTGGCAAGAGAAAGCTCTTTCACATCCGCCAGCAGCTTATCTGCTTTGTCTTTTTCCCGGTGGGTATAAGAGTTGCCGAGAGTCGCTTTGGGAACCGGATTGTAAGTGTAACAGCCGCCCATCACGACTGCGGCAACCACACCCAGAGTTCCTCTTACAAAAGGTGAAGCAAGTTTCATATTTATCACTCCTTGGATCAATTTCACACAATGTTTCGGTACTTTTAATTATTATAGCATTGTTTTTAAATTTTTTCAACCCGAAAGCATAAAAAAGTCGTTTTTTTTACAAAAAAAACCGGAATTCAAAACAAATTCCGGTTCCTGTTTTTCCATGTGCTCCACCTTGCAGGAGCCGTCGTCAACCGACGATCTTTATAAACACACAAGCGGAGTTGGATTCAGTATGAAACTTGATGCAGCCATCTTCAAAAACAGCATCCTCAAAAATACCGTAACTGTGTTCGTTGTCCAATACCCGGATCTGACATTTACTGCTGTCAATCGGGAAATCAGCTTTGAATACATAATCCATACTTCCGGTCTTGAATCCGGAAATGAGGATCCCGATATTTCCGTCAGCATCGACACCGGCCATGGCGGTAACGGCATCGGCGGAACTGGTGATTTCCAACCGTTCCGGGAACCGTACAAGTTCACCCATAGCCTTCAGGCCATACCATGAGGGAGTAAGGCCGGTACCGCCGGTCCTGTAGCAGCCCCAGGCACCGCTGATACAGGTGTAGTAAGCACCGTAGGTCAGCGGAGTATCCTGCCAGCGCATCATGACAGAAGTGAGAAACGCTGCGCTGTCAAGACCTTTCATCTCATTTTCGTACATATTGCTCTTGTATGTCGGATCAGTCCGCAGACGATGCCAGTCGCCGGGGAAATAGTGCCATTCATTCAAATGGATCTCAGCATCAGGATAGCCGTTTTCATCCAGAAGTTTTCTGACGAGAGCAGGAGTTTCCTGGATCCAGCCGAAGGGATCGGCAGCATAACAATGGTAACTGTAGAAATCCAGCGGAGCCTTGTGTTCGGCGCAGTACTTGATGAAAACATCAGTCTTGCCGTCGCCGTATCCGCAATGGGCTGGACCGCCGATCTTGAGGTCGGGGAAGCGTTTTTTCAGTTCAGTAGCGACCTCCACATAAAATGCATTGAACTCGTCAATAGTTCCCAGCCACATATTATTTTTGGCATTGGGATCGATACGGGTATTGCCGCCGCATTCGGGTTCGTTCCAAATTTCCCAGTACCGGATGTTGTAATGGAATCCGTTCCACAGTCCTTCGTTGTAGTGGCGGATGATATTGGAGCAGATATTGATCCATTTGGGCACATCAGTCGGCGGATTGATCTTGTATTTATTCACCGAATGGTCGATTGATTCGCCCAGACGGTAGAAAATGGGAGTTTCCGCATCTTTGATGCAGTTGGTGATATAATCGTCAGTATAACTGAAATCATAGTTACGGGGATCATTTTCATCCAGATGAAAGAGCGGGAAGATGTGGCTGATATCCACCAGACGGCAGCCGGCATTGGTCAGAGGAGCATCATGCAGACGGGCAAAAGCCAGATTGAGTTCCTTGAAGGATTTCCGGATATTCATTCCGGCCATTTCACCGGAAATATGGGGGGCGAGGTTTCCACCGTTGAGTTTGCGGATCTTGCCGATGTGATTCGCTCTTTTCAATTCAATAACTGCGGGTTCCATAATATCTCCTTAAATTTTTATCATACAACAACATCGCTGTTGTCAGAACAAAACATAATAGTGCATCTGGTCCTTATCCGGATAAGGATTGTAAAACTGATTGTAATAGGCTGCAGTTGTTGTAGTCACCCATGAACCGGGGATCTTCCATTTTGAACGCAGTTCCACATGGCCGTCACCGAAAATCGCTGTAGCGGAGGGATTGGAAGGCTTTCCGTGACGGTAGCCTACGGCATTATTCTTTTCTCCTTCAAAATAATTTTCCCTTCCCACTTCTGCAGCAGTCAGCGGATGATCGGCTTCGTGTTCGATATAAGGACAGTATTTTGACGGTCTGGTCATCTGTTCGACCTTGAATTGCGCATTGAAAACCCATGATCTGTTGCTCGTAGAACCGATGCCTATCCGGTTGGTGGTAGTACCGATAGCGGACTGCTTCAGCTTGGGACATGCGTATTTGCAGGTATAGATCCTGGTAACGCCCCATTGGGTATGTTTATACACGCTGAGCAGATAACCTTTGGTATTGACTCCCATATACGAAGCGTAAAGCCCGGAATCCCCGGCAGTTTCCTTGCCGGTCATGGGAGTTGCGGCAAGCCACATACCGGTACTTTTGGAGTATTGCCCCCCCAAACCGTTCCAGTAAGGCGCGTAATAGCCTTTGTTGTCTGAAACATAATTCGATGCTGCTGCAGAAAAGGTTTGCATGTTACTGATACACTTAGTTGCAGCTGCCCGGTCGCGGGACTGCTGCAAGGCGGGCAGCAGCATGGAAGCAAGGATAGCGATGATGGCAATCACGACAAGCAATTCTATAAGGGTAAAGCTGTACAGCTTTACCCGCCTGCAGGCGGGGCGCAACTCATTAATTCTCATAACACACTACCTCATTGTATTGTTAAATTTTTGTGTCTGGAATTACAATACACCTGATATAGTGCTTTTACAAGTATCTGAAATAAATTTTATTTAAAAAATTCCATAAACAGCTGATCGACAGTACCGTTATACTCTGCGACCTGATTGTCGGAAACTCCCCATTGATTGCCGCCTATGAAAAAGACTTTTACTTTGCCGT
>JAFVRT010000164.1 GCA_017504125.1 Lentisphaeria bacterium | reverse complement strand
CCATCTGTTGAAAGAAGCTGAACGCAACAAAGCTATTGAACTTAACGAAATGTGGATAGATATCGGTGCAGAATCGAAAGAAGAAGTACTGAAAAAAATAGCCATAGGTGATCCTGTGGCCATCCGTTCCAATTTCCGTTTTCTCGGCGACAACCGTTTTTACTCAAAGGGCAACGACGACAAGATAGGAGCTTTTGTGGTTGCTGAAACCATGCGTGCTCTTTCCAAACGCAAATTGAATGTGGCCGTATACGGAGTCGGAACTGTTCAGGAGGAAGTTGGTCTGCGCGGAGTTCAGACCGCCGCTTTTGCCATCGATCCGCAAATCGGCTTTGCCATAGATGTCGGTTTTGCCACCGACATTCCGGATGTTCCCAAGAAACAATTTGGCGATGTACAGTTGGGAAAAGGCCCCGTTCTGAACCGCAGCTGCGATAACAACATCGTTCTCGGAGAATTGCTCCGTAAAACAGCCAAAGCAAAGAAAATCTCCTATCAGGAGGTCGCTTCGCACCGGGCGACCGGTGGAACTGATACTGCCGCGATCCAGATGACCCGCGGTGGGGTCGCAACGGCTCTTTTCAGCATCCCCAACCGTTACATGCATTCTCCGGTCGAAATTTGTGATCTGCGCGATGCGGAAGCTGCAGTAAAACTTTTGACTGAAACTATTGCTTCACTCAATGGCGATGAAGAATTTATCCCCGGAGTAAATTAAAGTCAAATGGCTGATTCGAGTAAAAGAAAAACTTATCGCAAAGGCGAGCTGCACAGCTACCTTTACAGTGGCGGATTTCACCGTTTGGAAGGTAAATCCACCGCACCTGGCAGTTTGGCAAAAAATGAATCTCATGTATTCAGAAGTGTATGCCTTGTAAGTCTGGAAATCATCTTTCTGGCAATAGGCTGCTGGTATATGTTCCGCTGACCTCCCTGCCCTTTTGCTTCATGGAGTGGATCGAAAAAATGATTCACTCCTTTTTTGTCGGCTATGTTTTATTTTGACTGATCTCAAATGCAAACACAGGGGGTTGCTCAAAAATCAGAGTACCCCCCTGTGTTTTTTTTACTGCATCACCTTCTGCCGCGATGATTCGGACGGTGATGGATCTTGTGATGGTGAGGTCTGGCAGGCGGAACCAGATAACGCGGTGGCGGCGGAGGAGGAGTTATCACTATGGGAGCTGGTTCAGCAGTTTTGAGTGCAGCTCCAACCAAACCTATTATGTTGGCAGCCAATCTTACTCCATCATTCCCTCCACGATGATGCGGGTGATGTCCGCGGGCTCCTGCCATTACCGGGCATGCGCACAAAAATGCAACTCCGACACCCAAAAAAATCTTTGCAGCAATCATTTTATTTTCCTTTCTTTTTTTCTTGCGTCTTCCTTTGAAGAACGCTTTATCCAACCATATAACGGAATGAAATTGATTTTATTGTTAAAAATATAAAGATTTCCTTATTAATTTTATTTTCGAGCCATTTTTCTGCATAAAATATTGGAAAATGTGGAAAAAACACACTTTGTGTGCTATAGTATGTAAATGGATTTTTCAATAACAGCAAATCACACGGAGTTTGTACTATGAATTATATCAATGAACAGATCAAGGGATACCTTGCCAACAGTTCTATGATCCGCCGTATGTTTGAAGCCGGTATCGAACTTAAAAAGCAGTACGGAGCAGATAATGTTTATGACTTCAGTCTTGGCAATCCGGACTTGCCGCCTCCTCCTCAGGTAAAAGAAGCCCTGCAGGAAATTGCCGCCAATGCCGATACCCCCTTCGCCATGGGCTATATGCCCAATGCCGGATTCCCGGAGCTTCGCAAGCAGTTGGCTCAGCAGATATCTTTTGAACAGCAGCAGCAGATCACAAGTTCAAATGTGGTTGTATGCTGCGGAGCCGCTGGTGCTTTGAATGTGTTTTTCCGGGCAGTATTGAGTGCAGCAGATGAAGTGATCTGCCCCTCCCCTTTCTTTGTCGAATACGGTTTCTATGCCGGAAATTACGGCGGCAAACTTATCCCGGTTGCAACTGCTGAAGACTTCAAACTTGATGCCGCAGCCTTCAAAAATGCGATCAACGCGAAAACAAGAGCGATTATTCTCAATTCACCCAATAACCCCACCGGAAGGATCTATACAGAGTCGGAACTTGCTGCTGTGGCCAAAGTTATCAAAGATGCTGAAATTGAATTCGGCCGTCCGATCTATGTTATTTCAGATGAACCCTACCGTTTTCTCAACTTTGACGGAGTTGAAATACCGCCCTTCTTCGGACTTTTTACCCATCCGGTGATCATGGGATCCTGTTCCAAAAATCTTTCTCTTGCCGGTGAGCGTATCGGGTACATTGCTGTCGGTAATTTTGATGGAGCTGATGAGGTTATGAATGCCCTGATCCTCTGCAACCGTATCCTGGGATTTGTCAATGCTCCCATCGTCGGACAGCAGATACTTTCAAGATGTATCAATGCCCAGGTCGATCTCAATGTCTACCGGGAACGCCGCGATGCCATGGCAAAAGTCCTCGACAATGCCGGGATCGAATATTATATGCCCAAAGGAGCATTCTATTTCTTCCCCAAATCCCCCACCGCCGATGAACAGATCTTTATTGATGCATTGTTAAGCGAAAGAGTGCTTGCAGTTCCCGGACGCGGTTTCGGAGCTCCCGGATATTTCCGTACAGCTTTCTGTGTT
>JAFVRT010000163.1 GCA_017504125.1 Lentisphaeria bacterium | reverse complement strand
TGATGCGGCGTATTTTTGAGAGCGGCATTCTCCGTATGTTTCCGTACACATCCGTACTTATCCGTACAAATAAAGCGTTTAAAAAAATCACGGCAGAGTTGTGATGTGACCACCAGAAGTTCTATCAAGGTAAAAAATGAAACAATATCCCCCCGGAAAACAGAGGGGATATTGAGCATATTTTTTGATTTGACAGAGAAATTTTTATTTTCCGTCATATTTCAGATATCCTTTCATCATATTTCTTTTCTGAATTCATAAACTTTACGGAATGCTTTTTCAATTACCGGGACCATTTCTTTGTATTCCATACAGGTATGGGAAAGTGAAACAGCTTGAGTTCCAATAAATTCAGCTGTTGGACATCCCGTGTTGCGGAAATTTTGGCAGTTGAAAAGCATATTTTTATAAACAGGACCGTAATTTCCGCTCGAAAGCGGGATACCTTCGGCCCGGAGTGCCGCTGATGCCTGGGCGGCAGTACCCCAGATTTCCGGATCAAAAATTATCTCAAGGGCGTAACAACCCTGAGGAGATGCCTGTCTGCCGGGAGCCTGCAGCCGGATTCCGGGGATCGTTTCGATGACTTTCAGATCGTTGTAAAATTCATTCATTCTGCTGATGCGTTCAGGAAGCTGTTTCAACTGCTGTGAAAGCAGCAAGGCTGAAAATGCCAGACCGCGGTAGTTGTGGCAAGGAAGATCTGCCGGAGGACCGGAAAGTGCTGCCCCCTGAGCATCAAAACGGGAATAGCCTATGTGCTTTGCCCGGTAAAGCCGGTCGGCAAGTTCCCGGTCATTGGTGATACAGATGCCGCCTTCTCCTGAAGACAGAGTCTTTGACTGTTGAAAACTGAAGGAACCGATATTTCCCCAGCTTCCGACACCCCGTCCGCGCCACTTGCCTCCCTGCATGTGGGCGCAATCTTCGAGAACTGCAATATTGTGTTTCTTTGCAATGTCGATTATCGCATCAAGATCAGCCATACCTGCGTAGAGATGAACCGGGATCACCGCTTTAGTTTTAGGGGTAATGGCTTTTTCGAAGGCTTCCGGCGAAAGACAGAGAGTATCGTTTTCGATATCGGCAAAGACGGGGATCGCGCCAACATAAGCAACTGCCATTGCCGTGGCGATCCAGGTAAGACCGGGAACGATCACTTCATCACCGGGTTTTATGCCGAGGGCGAGCAATGAACATTCAAGTGTAACAGTTCCGTTGGCCATGAAAATGCCGTATTCCGCATCGTGATATTCTGCGAATTCCCGTTCAAACTGTTGTTCCATTTCGCTGTTGAAAGACCATTTCCGGGAAAGATAAAGCTCCTTGAGCAATTCGGCGGTTTCCTCATCTACCGGAGGCCAGATGACCCTTTTGAATTCAGCCGGTTCGATCACCGGTGTACCTCCATTGCAAGCCAGAACAGACATGATATGATTCCTTTCGATTGAAATATTTTCAGATTATGTTCCTAATATAGCTTGAAATTTTTTGAAATACAATTATAGTATATACATCATTTGTAACAAATAATTCATTAATAGCAACATTATGCTTTCTGAAGAACAAAAGGTTTTACTCCTTGACAGACAAAAAAGAACGGTCGTTTCATCATTCAATGCGGCACTTCTCCCGGAACAGGAATTCCCGGAAGAAGCTGAATGGCGCACCACGCATACTCAAAGCCATTTCCGCCGTGAAGTCATGGTGATGCTTTCCGGGGAACATTCTGTCAGATTCAAGGAAAAAACATTTGCAGGATTTCCGGGAATGATGCTGATACTGAACTCCAGAGAAAAGCATGATGCGGCTTATTTTCCCGGAACTGGAAAAAGTTCCCATTTGTGGTTGATAATCCGTCCGGATTTCATCAATTGCCAGTGCGACGAGATGAACGACGGAAAATTTACTGTAAATTTCCGCCATTTTTACCGCGACCGGGAACGGATCGCTGAGTTGAATCGCATTTGGGATGCCGGAGTACGTGGCATTATCGCTCCGGAAATTGCCCTTATGGGTATTCAGGCTCTGCTTGATCTGGTGATATTTGATATTCTCAAAGAAAAAACAAATTTGCGTATCCACTATTTTGATCCGGCGGAAGAAGCGGTTGAAAAGGTGAAAAGTTATCTTGATTCGACCAATGGGAAAAATGCTTCAATAACTTTTCTGGCCGGAATTGCCGGATTCAGTCCCATGCATTTTCAGCGTTTATTCAAAAAATCCACCGGTATGACAGTCGGTAAATATATAAATATGCTGAGAATCAAACGGTGTGAAGAATTGAAAAATGTCTGTTCAACCAAAGAAATCGCTGAAGAATTGGGATTTTCTTCGCCATCGGCCTTTTGCAACTGGAAAAAAAAGTTGCAATGAAAAGGTTCTGTTTCTGACATGGCATGAAATCTTTAAGCGGCACTTTGCGGCTGATGTCCTTCCGCCCCAACTCCCTTTCTTTCACCGACCTTTATCGGGAACAGTACCTTGCAAAAAAAATGGTAGTCCGGGGGGGAATCGAACCCACGACCCACTGCTTAGAAGGCAGTTGCTCTATCCACTGAGCTACCGGACCACATTGACTTTTATATAATATGATACCAAATATGTGTTTTGTCAAGCAGTTTTGTGTTTTTTTCCCTTCTTCAGGTTGAAAAAAATGTAATAATGGGCTATTGTATGTCAAATACAAGAGTTTTCAACGCTTTTTGAGAAGGAGGATTTGAAGTATGGAGATATGGAAGAAAATTTTTTGCTGTACCCGGAGTGCGGTTTTGGCTGCCGTAACTCTTTTTTGCTGTTCAGGGTGTGAGATATTGCAGGAAGCTATGGATGCAGGAGCATTGGATACCGACAATCCAAACAGCGAAGATTACAGACCCCGATTTGTTGTCGGTATTTTTTCGATCGTATATTATCCGAGGGCTTCCGAACTGGAAAAACCTGTCCGCGATCTCTCCGGCAGAGAGATCTATATCAATACAAATCAGAATTTTTCCAGCAAGAATCTGCGTGATGTCAAGATCGTTGTCCGTCCGGGAAATCCCGAACTCTGCGACTTGAAACTCCGGCTTGACCGCAGAGGGAAAGTTCAATGGCAGCTTCTGGCCGGAAGGCACCGTGATGAACAGGTCGCCTTTGTGGTGGATGGTAAACTGCTGGCTAAATTTGTGCCGGAACTTCCTGAAGATGAGAATGCAAACTGGGTGTTTGTCCGGGTAGGTATCGATCATTTTCATGCTAAAAACATTGTAAAATTTGCCAAGAAGAACTACATCTTTTACAATCCCGACAGCAGCAATTTCTTCAAATCTTTTTGAGGTTTGATAATGAATTCCGCTGTTTTTCAAACCGGGATAATCGATGTCGGCGCGCATACCGTCAGACTGGAAATATTTGAAGTCGGCGAAACTGGTGATTATCAGATACTGGAAAGTTTGACCCGCGCTTCAAGGCTGGGCACAGATGTGTTCCGTTCCGGCTTTGTTTCTCCGGAATCGGCAGATGCTTTTTCTGCTGTCATGTGCGACTACGCGGCGATATTGCGGGAATATGGTATCCAAAAAGTCCGGGCTTTTGCCACCAGTGCCATCAGGGAAGCCGGAAACCGCGATCTTATTATCGACAGGATCCGTCATGACTCCGGTATTGAACTGGAGATCATGGAGTCTGCAGCAGAAATTGAACTGGTTTATCTTTCCATGAAGGAACAGCTGCAGCAGTTTGAACTTTCTGAAGAAGAACCCATTATCGCAGTCGTGATCGGTTCCGGATCTCTGTTTGTTATCCTGCTCCGCAAAGGTGAATTGAAATTCTGTGAGGAAATCCCCCTGGGGACGGATCGTTTTTCAGGACTTTTCGGTTCTGATAAGGTAACTTCTGTTCAGTTTTTTGAAGAATTACGGGCTTTGGATATACCTCAGCGTCTGGCTGAGTCTGCCGGATTTCTTCCCGGAGAAAGCGTGCATTTCATCACGATGGGGGCGGCTCCGCGGCTGGTGGCAGGTGAAAAACACAGCAATGTGCTTATGAATACCGGAGATGTGAAGGCGATGATCGCTGAATTTATGGATATCCCCGTTTCGCAAATAGCTGATTCCTTCGGTATTTCCGCTGATGATGCCGCTGCCGGAGTCGGTGCGGCAGTAATGCTGGAGTGTTTTCAGAAACTTTTCAACTGTAAAGAATTTATATGTCTTTCCAGATCCACCCGTGAAGCTGCTGTTGCCCACATGATCCGGATGGAAAGGACTCCCGGTATTGAGCCGTTCCGGGATGATTTGCGTTCTTTGTGTTATGCCATCGGGAATAAATACGGTTTTGATGCCGTTCATGCCGGAGTGGTTGCCGGAACTTCTCTGAAGATACTGGAAACCTTACGGGAAGGATTCAATTTCCCGCCGCGATCAGAAATGCTGCTTGAAGTTGCGGCCCTTTTGCATGATATAGGTCGTTTTGTTGATACCAGAGATCACAATTTACATTCCTGCTACCTTATTTCCGCCACCCAATTGCCCGGATTGACTCCGGCAGAACACCGCATAGTTGCTCTTATCGCAGGGGCACACCGGGGAAATGTTGATTCGTTTTTATCGGGTACAGACAATCTTTTTCCGGAACACCGGGTACTCGTCCTGAAACTTGCGGCTGTACTGCGGGCAGCCGATGCTCTTGATTGTGCCAGAGAGGGGAAGTTCCGCAATATTTCCATGAGCCGCAGCGGAGTGGTTCTGGAATTCATGGGCAGCGGCGGTGATTTTTATTCCGAAAGCCGGGAACTGGAACTTAAAGGCGGGTTGTTTTCCAAGGTTTTCGGTATGAAAGTCAGGATCCAGGAAGGATAGCTCTTATGAAACATTCTCCCCATGATATTGCTGATGCCGAACTTTTTCTCAACCGGGAACTTTCGTGGATCGACTTCAACAGCCGGGTATTGGATGAAGCCGCTATAAGTGCAAATCCGCTGCTGGAACGATTGAAATTTATCGCCATAACAGCCGGTAATCTGGATGAGTTTTTTATGGTGAGGATCGCCGGTTTGAAACAGATGTTCCGGAATGGGGAACCATGGTGCGATGCTGTGGGAATGAACGCCGATGAACAATTGTCCGCCACACGGACTGAAATCGATCGGCTGCTCAAGCGGCAGTATGAACTGCTTTTTGGGAAAATTCTGCCGGAACTGGAAAATCACGGTGTCTTTATTGTCCATTACGAGGAGTTGAGCGACGCGGAAAAAATCCTTGCCGGTGATATTTTCAGGAGCAGTATAATGCCGGTCCTCACTCCATTCGCTGTTGATCCTGCACATCCTTTTCCGCAATTGAATACCGGAGCTATTGAAATAGCTTTGCGCTTTATACCCGCAGGCAGGGAGGAAGACGCTTTTGCTTTTGTCGAAGTTCCCGGTGTGCTGGAGCGTTTTGTGGAAATGCCCGGCTGCGGGGAGGTACGCCGCTTTATGCTCCTCGAAGAACTTATCATGAATCATCTCCATTGGCTTTTTGCCGGGGCGGAAATACTTGAGCATTTCCCGTTCCGGATAACCAGAGATATGGATTTTTCGATCGAAGATGAAAATGCTTCAGATATGCTGGAGTATATCGGGCAGAAAGTCCTTCAAAGGCGGCGGCGCGAAGTTGTAAGACTTGAAATTCCTCCGACGGCTTCCGGACCGCTTGCCGCCTGGATCAGAGAATCATTCGGTCTTGAATCGCGTTTTGAATATCCTGTGCGCGGTGCGCTGCACTTGAAACAGTTTGCAGAACTTGCCGGTAAGATCAATATGCCCCATCTGGCAGCTGCCGCGCATGAACCGGTCATGCCGGTCGAATTCATCGATGGCACTCCTGTTTTTGATGCCATAAAAGCACATGGAAATATTCTTGTAGCTCTGCCGTATCACTCGTTTACTCCGGTGATCCGTATGCTGGAAGAAGCTGCATCCGACCCCGATGTACTGGCTATCAAGCAGACATTGTATCGGGTGAGCGGAAATTCTCCGGTGGTCAGAGCTTTGCAGAAGGCGGCCATAAACGGGAAACAGGTTACGGTCATGGTGGAATTGAAAGCGCGGTTTGATGAGGAAAACAATATCGCATGGGCCCATGCACTTGACGAATGCGGTGCTCATGTGGTTTATGGTATCGCCGGTCTGAAAGTCCATGCCAAAGCTCTGCTGATCGTAAGGCGGGAAGCCGGGTATCTGCGGAGATATTGTCATCTGGGTACCGGAAACTACAACGACCGTACCGCATTGGGATATACAGATATCGGAATGATGAGCTGCGATCCGGAATTGTGTTCCGATATCGCCAATATGTTCAATGTGCTGACCGGTTATTCTGCTCCCGAAGGATGTTACCGCAAAGCTGTGCTTGCGCCATTTATGCTCCGCAATCGGCTTGAATATCTTATTGAACGGGAAATAGCCCATGCTTCCGGCGGCGGCAAAGGCGAGATCATCGCCAAGATGAACAGTTTTTCAGATGAAGCCATGATACGGCTTATCCACCGGGCCGCAGATGCCGGAGTCAGGATCACTCTGCTGGTCAGGGGGATCTGCTGTTACCGTCCCAAAGCCGGACAGGAAAATTGCCGGATCATCAGTATCGTAGACCGCTTTCTTGAGCACAGCAGGATATTTTATTTCCGCAATCAGGGAAGTGAGGAATATTATCTTTCAAGTGCCGACTGGATGACCCGAAATCTGGATCATCGTATCGAATTGATGTTTCCGGTCGCAGATCATCAGTTGTGCGGACAGCTGCGCAGAATACTTGAATTGCACATGGCAGATAGTGATAAGAGCCGGATCCTTGATGCAGACGGGGCATATTCCGCGGTTCCGGTACTCGCTCAATACAGCAGCAGGCGCAGTCAGACGGCCATAGCCGGATTTTTTCGTGAAAAAAGCGAGGCGGAGCTGAAAGGAAATTCCGGAACTCCATTGAAAGTCAAAAAACAATAACGAAGGTTTTTTATATCATGAGTGTAAATAACAAAAATAAACAGATCGAATATTATCCAAGTGCCCTGACTGTTGCCGGAAGTGATTCCGGCGGCGGTTCCGGGATCGAAGCTGATCTGCGTACATTTAATGCCCTCGGCGTTTTCGGATGTGCCGCGATCACCGCTGTAACTGCTCAGAATCCGGTGGAAATAACCAGGATCGATACTATCAGTGCCGCCGGAGTGAAAGCTCAGATCGATGCCGTTATGGCCAAAATCGCTGTTCGCTGGGTGAAGATCGGCATGTTGGGCAGCGGGGAAAATGCCGCTGCAGTTGCAGATGCTCTTGAACGCTTCAATATGAAAGCTGTATGTGATCCTGTGATGATCGCTACTTCCGGCAGAAAACTTATTTCTGACGATGCGGCAGAAGTAATGATGAAAAATCTGCTGCCCCGGTGTGCATGGATAACTCCCAATATCCCGGAATGTGAGTTCATGCTGGGTAAAAAACTTTCTTCTGAAAATATCGCTGACGGAGCCAAAGCGTTGGCTGATAAATTCCAGACCAATGTTGTACTCAAAGGCGGACATGATGAAAACAGCAAAAAAGCGGTCGATTATGTCTGTTTCAAAGGGGAACTTTTCACTTTGAGTTCGCCGAAATTGAAATTCCCGCCTTATGCATCACATGGGACCGGATGTACTTTTTCGGCTGCGATGGCGGCTCTTTCTGCATTGAAATTCACATGGAGCGACATGCTTCAGGAAGCCAAGGCATTCGTATTCGGTTCGCTGCGTGAACATGTGGAGATCGGTGAAGGGGTTTCCGGAATGTATCCCCCGGTGGAGGATTCTCTTGAATTGATCGATATGGCTGAATTTTCGCCCCGTGGCCGCGGAGGTAAAAAGAGATGATCGCAGCCCGGACACTTTTTCTGCTTGCGGTGATTTTTGCGGTATCGGTGCTTTATGGTGCAAAACCGTCCATTATCGTTAAAGGAGCTGTATATAGACATGCAGGAGTGGTTGCCCGTGAATTGGGGACCGGATTTTTGCGTTCCGGGAAAACATTTTATTTGGGCCGGGGCAAAGACTTTTTTGCTTTCCGGGCCGAAAGGGCTGATTTTCATTTCAATAAGATGAGTATTGCCGGAAATCTGCCGGTGAGGAAATATGGTGATTCGCTTTATTTCAGTGCCGTTGATGTCAATACCATATTGATGCCGCTTTTTGCTCCGGGGCGCAGTATACGCCGCCATCAGGTGCGGAAAATAATTATCGATCCCGGTCATGGCGGTTTTGACCGGGGAGCTTCCGGAAAAAAGTGTGTGGAAAAAAGAATCGTTCTGCAATTGGCTTTCAGGACAGCTGAAATACTCCGCAGATGCGGGTATACTGTCTTGCTTACACGCAAAACAGATTATCTTGTTCCCCTTAACCGCCGCAGTCAGATCGCCAACAACCACCGTGGAGATCTTTTTATTTCATTGCATTGCAATGCCAGTACTGATCGCAGAGCCAATGGAGTGGAGTCTTATTGTCTTACTCCGGCGGGAGTTGCTTCAACTAATCAGAAACGCGCATCATCAGTCAGATTGCCCGGTAATAAACTTGACTCCAACAATTTTTTATTGGCTTGCGAATTGCAGAAATCAATACTGCACCGTACCGGAGCCAATGACCGCGGAGTAAGACGGGGCAGATTTGCAGTTTTGCGGAACTTGAATATGCCGGGAGTGCTGCTCGAACTCGGATTTATTTCCAATCCGGCTGAAGAAAGCAAACTTGCTTCGTCGGAATACCGGGAACAGCTTGCACGCGGTATTGCCGTGGGAATAATCAACTATCACCGCAAGATATATGGCAGAAATAAATAAAATTCCATTTTTTTTTATATCTTGACTTGCATTATTGCAGATCACGGAGTATATTAAGCATCATCAGGTGCGAGTGTAGCTCAGCTGGTAGAGC
>JAFVRT010000162.1 GCA_017504125.1 Lentisphaeria bacterium | reverse complement strand
TCAGGGAAAAAATAAAAATGGATTGGTTTATTCAAATCTTACTCGGAATACTCGGCGGAGTGATGCTCTATTACGGAGCGGAATTTCTGGTAAAAGGAGGAGTTTCCATTGCTCTGAAATTCAAGATATCGCCGCTGGTCATCGGTCTTACGCTGGTAGCTTTTGCAACCAGCGCACCGGAGCTGGCTGTAAGTATTGATTCTTCACTTCATGGTCACGGAGATGTTGCACTGGGCAATGTAGCAGGTTCCAACATCTGCAATATCGCATTGATCCTCGGCTTGTCGGCATTGATCGCACCGTTGCCGGTAAACCGCAAATTATTAAAACTTGATATGCCGCTGATGATGGCCGCATCGTTGGTATTGACCGGCTTTTTTCTGCTGAACCGCGGAGTAGCCCGCTGGCAGGGAATAATATTCTTTCTCGGAATCATAGCCTATATGGTCTGGTCGATATATTCGTCAAGAAAAGAAGGTGTTTCCGAAGATGACGGCGGCGGCGAAGTAGAGATGAAAGAAGTAAAATTGTGGCTTTCACTTCTTCTGGTCGCGGGCGGCTTGATAATATTGGTCCTCGGAGCAAGATTCTTTGTCGGATGCGCTCACTTTATCGCTGTACAAATAGGTATTCCTGAAGCGGTCATAGGTCTTACGGTAGTAGCTCTCGGAACCAGTTTGCCTGAGCTTGCCACCTCTCTGGTCGCAGCATTGAAGCATGAGCAGGACATTGCTATCGGCAATGTTGTCGGATCCAATATCTTTAATATCCTCTGCATCATGGGTATTTCTCCCATTATCAAACCGATTTATGCCCCCGGAGTTCAGGTTTTCGATTTAGTTGTGATGCTGCTTTGTGCGGCACTTCTTTGGGGAATGATGATCTTCGGCAAAAAGATCAGCAGAACCGAAGGAGCAATATTACTGCTCATCAATCTTGCTTATACCGGATTCCTGATACACCGTGCCATATAAATACTCCGCTCCCGCTGCCAGGCGGGAGTTTTTTTATACCGTACCAATAAAAAATTTGAATTGTCTGCAGTAACATGCTATGTTATATTTACAGACACCATGTTTTTTTGAAGGGGAAAGTGATGCTGCAGCAAAAAATCGTTCCCGGCAGAGAAGTTTTTTATGCGGGAGAAAGTATTACTGTTGAACTTGCCAATATTCCGGATATTCCCGGACGGGCCGTTTTCAGGACCAATCTGCCGGGAATCAGGCAACGCCGCAAAGAATTGATCGAACTCCATGAAAATCTGTCTGAAATACAGGATCTTGACTGGTTCGATATTGAAATACCCGGTTCTTCGAGCTGCCGCACCATTACCCTGCCGCTGATCGATGTCGGCTGTTTTGAAGGAAAGTGCTGCTTTATCCCGGATAAAGATTCTGCCGTACTGTGGGCGGAAGGAGAAAATTTCCATTTCAAAGTAACCAATGCATCATCGATCGCCGGCACTACGATATACTCGGCTTTTGTCCGCCAATTCGGCAGGAACCTCTACCTTCCCCGTTCCACGGGATCACCTCAGAAAACTGAAATGCTGGATCATTCCGGATATACCGTGATCCCGCCTTCGGGAACTTTCCGGCAGCTTGCCGGACACCTTGACCACATATTCGGAAAGTTGAACTGCCGTATCCTGCAGCTGCTGCCGATCCATCCGGTACCATCCTCTTACGGGCGCATGGGATGCTTCGGAAGTCCCTTTGCGGCATTGGATTATTTTGCGGTGGAACCGGCTCTGGCAGAATTCGACACCGCAGCCACTCCGATGGAACAATTCGAAGAACTGGTTTCTGCGGTACATCAACGGAACGGCAAGATCTTTCTTGATATTCCGGTAAATCACACCGGTTGGGGCTCAAAACTCCAAATGGAACATCCGGAGTATTTCTGCCGTGATGAACATGGCAATCTTGAGAGTCCCGGTGCCTGGGGGATCGTCTGGGCAGATTTGTGCAAATTGGATTATTCCTGCCGTGAAGTTGCCATGTTTATGGCTGAAGTATTTCTTTTCTGGTGCAGCAAAGGAGTTGACGGATTCCGCTGTGATGCCGGTTATATGGTTCCGGAAAAGGCCTGGGATTATATCGTGGCCAAAGTGCGTTCAAGATTTCCTGAAACCACATTTCTGCTTGAAGGGCTGGGCGGTCCGCCTGAAGTTCAGGATCGTCTGCTCCGTTGTTCCGGACTGGATTGCGGATACTCAGAAATGTTCCAAAACTACTCCAGATCGGGAATCCGGCATTACCTGCAGGTCATGAAAAAAAGCCTTTACACATCCGGAAATCTGGTGAGTTTTGCCGAAACCCATGACAACGACCGTCTGGCCGCTTCGGGAAAAACATTTGCCCGTTTGCGTTTCATGTTGTGCGCGCTGCTTTCCACCGGAGGAGCTTTCGGCTTTGCCAACGGGGCGGAGTTTTTTGCGGCAGAAAAAATCGATGGCCATAATGATTCAGCCTTGAATTTCGGCGAAAAGG
>JAFVRT010000161.1 GCA_017504125.1 Lentisphaeria bacterium | reverse complement strand
GTCAAAGAAAATTGACAACAAAGTATTTTACACCAACTGTTTTCTCTGTCTTTTCGGCATCGTACCCGGCGTAGTGGCTTTTATTCTCGACTACGACAACGAAAGTATATACTATACCGAAGCTGAATTGATCCCCGATGATTTCAGCGGCAACTTTCAGTTTGAAAAAATGAAAAAGATCGACGGCGGCTCCATGAGCTGCCAGGAAGTGTCATACCGTCTGTCCCAGGCCATTGGCAAACCGGTCGATATTGCCTCAGCAAAGTTTCAGCGGCTTTGAAAAAGGTACAAATTTTTCCCTTCACTACTTGTAATATGCTTTTCATGTGTTATATTACCTGTGAATGTCAATGATTTTCAAGCTGGAATCACATAGGAGCAAGAGTTGATATGAATCCGGAAAAAAACGCAGTTTTTGAAAAGCTGATAATTTTTGAAATGGCCAACAATCACTCCGGGGATGTTGAACATGGTAAGGCCATAATCCGGAAATATGCTGAGATCGCCAAAAAATTCCCCGATTTCCGTTGTGCAATAAAATTTCAATACCGGGATATCCCGACCTTCATCCATCCGGATTTTCAAAACCGTTTTGATTTGAAGTACATAAAGCGTTTTTCAGAAACTGCGCTGCCGGAAGAAGCCTTTATCGCAATGAAGCAATATGCCGATGAATGCGGTTTACTGACCGCATGCACTCCATTTGACGAAGTGTCCGTTGACCGGATCTCTGCTCATGGATTTGACTTTCTCAAGGTTGCCAGCTGTTCATTCACCGATTGGCCGCTTCTGGAAAAAATCGCCGCAGCCGGCAAACCTGTCATAATTTCCACCGCAGGAGCAGAAAGTGAGGATATAAATAATGTGGTTTCATTTCTGGAACACCGCCAGATAACTTTTGCTCTGATGCATTGTGTGGGATCATACCCTACTCCCGATCAGGAATTGGAATTGAACCAGATCGATCATTATCAGGAGCTTTATCCGGAAATTCCGGTTGGATTTTCCACCCACGAATCGCCGGATAACTGCGAAGCGGTCATGATGGCAGTTGCCAAGGGCGCAGTGATCCTTGAACGCCATATCGGACTTCCTACTGAAAAATATTCTCTGAACGCCTATTCCTCAACTCCGGAACAGACCGAAAAATGGCTTGAAGCAGCTTCCCGTGCCTACGCTATGTGCGGAGTAAAGGGGTGCCGCAGAAAAATTTCAGAAAAAGAAGCTGCAGATCTTCAGGGACTCCAGCGCGGAGTATTTGTGAAGAATGCTGTCAAGCCGGGTGAACGGATAAAAAGCGATAATCTCTTTTTCGCCATCCCCTGCCAAGCGGGACAGATGCGGGCCAATGATCTTTCAAAATACCTTGAACTTACCGCAGAAAAAGAGATCCTGCCGGGTGGAGCTGTAAATATTTCTGACACAAAGATCGTCAACCGCAGAGCTGCAGTTCTGAGCATAATCCGTAAACTCGGTGCCCTGCTGAGTGATTCAGGAGTCCCGCTCATGAACCGGATGAATCTGGAGCTTTCGCACCACTACGGTCTGGATGAATTTGATCGCTGCGGTTGTTCCATTATAACCTGTGTCAACCGGGAATACTGCAAAAAAATCATCGCGCTGCTGCCGGGACAGTTCAATCCGACCC
>JAFVRT010000160.1 GCA_017504125.1 Lentisphaeria bacterium | reverse complement strand
GCAGTACAGAAACCAAGATTTCCGCTTATGTGGAAGCTCTCAATCTGAAAAAATACGGTAATATTTTCGGTCGTTTGAAGGGAGAATGATATGATCCGCAAAATTGATTCGTTCCGCACCGAAATACGCGACAATATGCGCGGCGGCGACGGGAGCGTCAAGATAGAACACTTCTGGGAACCCGGAAAAGAAATGTTGAGCTCCAACCGCATGGCAGCAAAACTCACATTGGCTCCGGGAAGTTCGATCGGATTCCATAATCACGACAAAGAAGATGAAATTTTCATCATCGTCAAAGGAACTGCAGAAGTTGATGACAATGGAGAAGTTTCAATTCTCAACGCCGGCGACACTTTGCTCACCGGCAACGGAGCCGGACACGCGGTCCGAAATATCGGAAAGTGTGATCTGGAAATCATCGCAATTATTTCCACTTATTGATATTTATTATGCAGAACCAGGATTTTTCAACCTTGGCGGAGCGTTTCGGAACTCCGCTTTTTGTCTACGACGGAGATGTGCTTCTGGAGCGTTACAATGATCTTCGCAAGTTCATCGATCATCCCCGGCTTCAGCTTCATTATGCTCTGAAAGCCAACTTCAACCCCGCGATACTTCAACTGCTCAAAGACTCCGGATGCGGTATCGATGCCGTAAGTCCCGGAGAAGTTGAATACGCGCTGCATCTGGGGTTTGCTCCGGAAAAAATCATCTATACCGCCAATAACATGACTGATGCTGAGTTTGAAAAGGTATACAAAACCGGTGTAGTCATGAATATCGGGGAGCTTTCACGGCTGCGGAAGGCGGGTATCGCTCATCCCGGCATGAAAGTCTGCCTGCGCTTCAATCCCGATGTGACAGACGGCGACAGTGCAAAAACCATGACCGGCGGTGAACTGACCAAATTCGGCATACTGCTTGAAGATATCGGCGAGGTTCTGAAGATCGTCCGTACTTACGGTCTCAAGGTAGTCGGACTTCATGAACACACCGGCAGCGGGATCCAGAAACCTGAATCGTTCCACGCTGCAATGAAAGCGTTGATGAGTATTGCAACTCCGGAAAACTTTCCTGATCTGGAATTTCTTGATTTCGGCGGCGGTTTCAAAGTCCCTTATAAACCGGATGAGGCCAGGATAGATTATATCACCCTCGGTGCCGGGATCGCAGAGCGGTTCCGCAACTTTGAAAAAAGTTACGGGCGTGAACTGGTGATCAAATTTGAACCCGGCAAATTCATGGTGGCAGAATGCGGAACCCTGCTGACAAGAGTCAATACTTTGAAACGCAACCGTAAACGGCTTATTGCCGGTACTGATTCCGGTTTTCCACAGCTTATCAGGCCGGTGCTCTATGATGCTTATCATCAAATTTTCAATCTGACCAACCCGGACGGCGCAGAAGCTGTCTACGATATTTGCGGAAACATCTGTGAAACCGGCGACCGTTTTGCAGAACAGCGTCCCATGCCGGAAATACGGGAAGGTGATCTGCTGGGCATAGCCAATGCCGGAGCATACTGCTATTCCATGGGCGGCATTTACAATCTCCGCGCCATGCCCGGAGAAGTCGTAGTAAAAAACGGCAGAATAATTTCTGTCCGCCGCCGTGAAAGCGACAGCGAACTTATCGATCAAATAATGAGAAATACCCAATCATGCGATACGCAGCTTTGAACCCCATTGCCGACGGTGTGCAGTTAGCTGTCATGGAAGACAACATACTGCTTTTCACCTCATTCGCGCCCATGCGCAGCAGAGAAGCCTCTGCGCTGCCCGGTTTCGTTGAAAAGGAATTGGCCGGACACAGCTTGAGCATTTCAGATATATCATTCTGGAGCACCGGAGCCGGTCCCGGCGGATTCACGGCACTGCGTATGACCGCCGCATTGATCGCAGCATGGGCATTTGAGCATGAAAATATAAAATTCCGCTGTGTTCCGGGAGCGATCGCTCTGGCCGGTTCCCTGCCCGGCCGGGAAGGAGAAATGCTGGATTGTCTTTTTGACGGCAGAAATAACGAAATACTGCTTTATGGCTTGATCTTCCGTAACGGCCGTTGGGAAAGCCGGAATGAAAATGCGATTTTGAACGAAAATGCGTTCCGTTCATGTTACACTCCTGACCGCCGCTATGTCGTCAATGCTGCGGAACTTGACGCCGTTCGCAAGATAACCGGAACTGTCGCTCTTGAAACAAGAGAACCGGATTGTTCAGAACTGATAAAAACTCAAGCCTTTGAATATGACAATGATCCGGATAAACTGGTTTACATCCGCGAAGCTGTGGAACTCAGACCATGAATGAATGTGCAGCTCCCTGCTCTCAGGAACCAATTAAGAAAAACAGCAATATACTCCCGAAGATCATATTGCTGACGGCAGTATTGCTGCTGCTTCTGGCAGGCGTGATCACCAAACTGCTTTTTGCCCCGTGGCAGGAAATCGCTCCGGTGCAGTTACAACCGGCCGACTTTCTCGTCCAACACCGGGTAATAAGCAAGGTAATGAAGGAGTTCTACCGTAAAAAAGGTCCCCGCAAAGAAGCTGTATTGAAACATTCGGTTCCGGAAGCTAACTCCATACTGCGGATCGCAGGTAATATAAAATACAAAAAATCCCCCTATCCTCTCCGTTATTACCGGCCGGAATTCAAAGAAAACGGCGAGCTTTCTCTGACATTTCCGCTGCGTACTCCTGTATCAT
>JAFVRT010000015.1 GCA_017504125.1 Lentisphaeria bacterium | reverse complement strand
GATGCGTGGGAAATTTTCCGGGTGATCCCGGCCGCCGCCATGACAGGAGAAGCCGCCGGAACTGCCGCCGCGATCGCTTCAGAACTGAAAATCGACCCGTGCGAAGTCAATATCGAACTTCTGCAGCATGAACTGAAAAAACAGGGAGGCATAATCCACATCGCAGACGGATATCCTTTTAATGAAAAAAGAAAAACAATGAACGGATTTCAACATTTGAACAAACAATAAAACGTCGTGAACATCTCCGAACTCCTGCAGTATAAAGGGCCGGGCAAGTCATATATTCAAACTGTTCTCAAAAAATATCCGGTGCTGACATTTGCAAATAAAACAACTGTTTTTGAAAATATTACAACATTTTGTCATATTGCATTTTTTTTGTGCATAAACTATATTATGACAGAATGGCACAGATATGCAATGAAGAAATTCAAACATTTTCACTCTGGAGAATCCGCTATGAAAAAACACTTCACTTTGATCGAACTGCTCGTCGTTATCGCCATCATCGCTATACTCGCCGCCATGCTTCTCCCCGCCCTGCAGCAGGCAAGGGATAGAGCCAAAGCCGTGGGATGCACCAACAATTTGAGCCAGATCGGCAAAAATATGGCCAACTATACCATGGATAACCAAGACTACATCATGCCGGCTTTTCTCACCAACACAAAAGGAGTTGCTCCGGCAATGGCTTATGTCGGCATCACACAGATGTGGGGACCGACTGACAAAAATTTGAAGTCCAACTACTTCAAAACTACCGGTGCTCAAGGTTACAATTATTTTATATGCCCCGGAAGCCCCTATCAAATCGTGGCCATGGCTCCCCAGGCCATGGCTTCAAACCGGGCGGTACGCTGTGATTACGCTTATAACATGTATATCGGCGGCATTGACAGTAAAGGAGCCAAAGTAACCACAAATCCCCTTGAAAAAATAACTGACGGCAGACTTATACCTTCTGTTGCACTTCAGCTGGTGGATACATGGAAACACAAAGGAACCGATCCTTCCTTCGGAGGAAATATCGCTACTGTCGGAAATTACAACAGAACTACCAGAAGCGGAATGGATGTCGCTCACAAAGCCGCACATCCGGGCGGAGCAAGCCAACTTTTTGTGGATGGCCATGTCAAACTTATGAATGGATTTTACGCTCAGGTAACCACCACATACGCTTATCTCGATGTCAGAAAATGCAAAGAATTTGTATTTTTCAGTGGTAACTGAAAGAAAAATCTGCAGCCATTTCAACAATTTCCGGTGAAGCATCTTTACAACACTTCAGGGATTGAGAGAACACTCCGTCAATATCAGATACAGCTTTTTATATCTTGGATAAAATAAAGGAAACAGCAATGAAACATTTTTCCATCGTCATCGGATTGACACTTTCTTTTGTTCTTTCGGGAATTGAGATCACCTCCAAAAGCGTGATCCTCGCTGCGGATTTCAAAGGTATTCCGGACAAACATGCCGTAAGTGAACTGCAGATACATCTGCAGAAGATCTTCCAAAGTCCCGTCGCCGTTAAAAACATCAAGGATGTGAAAAATCCTGTGAATGCCATAATCCTCAAAAGTGATCCGGCATTGGGATTTGAAACCTGGAAGATCACAAGCGACGGCAAAAATCTTTATATTTCAGGAGGTTTCCCCCGTGGTTTGTACTTCGCCGTTCACCGTTTTCTGGAAAATCACGCCGGAGTCCGCTGGTTCACTCAGCATGAATCCTATATCCCGCAGCTGAAAAAGATCACCGTTCCCGACAACAAGGTATTTCAGGGGACTCCGGCCTTCCCCAAAGGCAGAAACATCCACGCTTCAACGAGTTCCAAGCTCCACAGCCTGTTTATGAGCCGCCATTGCGCCGGAGGCAATCCCTTCGGCCCATGGCCCTCGGAATTCGCCTCACGCGGTCTGGGCGGATGCCATACCTTTTACCTGCTCACCAAAGATATTCCCAAAGAAAAATCACACCTTCTCCCCCTCGACAACGCCGGCAACCGGGTGAAATCAGTCAACAATGTGGGAGCGAATCAGGTTTGTTTCTACAGCAAAGGATTCCGCGCTTACGCCAAGAGCAAGATAGGCGAAATGATAAAAAAACACGAAGCCTATATCACCAAACACAAACTCCACCGTCCCAGCTGGCTGCAGTATATCGACATTTCACAGAATGACAACAACTCCTTCTGCCAGTGCAAAGGATGCAAAGATCTCTACAAAAAATACGGAGCTATTTCAGGAGCTATGCTCGAATTCATCAACGATATCGCAGCGGCATATCCCGATTACATGTTCAAGACCTTTGCTTACGGTCCAACTGTCACTCCGCCCAGGGGGATCAGGGCAAGAGATAATGTTATGATCGAATTTGCTTTCCTGGGCGATAAAAACGGTTATGCCGATGTGCTGCGCCCTCTTTCAGCCGCCTCCAATGCCGCTTTTATGAAATTTTTCAAGGAGTGGGACAAGATCGTCAAACACAAATCGATCTGGTGTTATCACCGCCTTTATAAAATGTCCGAAGCCTTTGACTGGCCTCAGGCGGGATTCTGGTATATCGGTGAAGATTTCAAATTCTACCGCGACATCGGAGCTTTGCGGATCTTTGACGAAAATGAATTCGGCGGCAGAGCCTTCCACGATCTCCATGTTTATCTCGCCGCTGCCCTTTCGGCCGATCCTGACCGGGATGTGCAGAAACTCACAGACGAATTTTTCAAACATCAGTACGGTCCTGCCGAAAAAGAAATGCGGGGATTTGCCGATTATCTGAAAAAACGCCTCGATGCCATCAAAGGACGCATCCCTGCCAAACCACTGCGGAGCCGTGAATGTTTCGATGTCGAATTTTTCAAGGTCATAAATGATTTTCTGGACAAAGCTGAAAAGAAAGCCGCCGGAAACCCCAAACTTCTGGAACGAATCCTCATCGAAAGAACCTCTGTTGATTACGCCGCCCTTTATCTGTGGGATGAATACGCTGAAAAACTTTTCCCAGACCGGAATTTCCTCTGTGACCGCCTGATAAAAAATCTCAAGGTCGCTCAAAAGCGTTACTTCCCTGCCAGCAAAAACTTCATGAAAAACCACATCGCAAAGATCGAAGCTCTGCGCAAGCCGCTTCCCATTCCCAAAGGCATGGAAAAACTTGATGTTTTCCAGTACAATTTCCGTCAGCATGGCGGCGATGACCGGTATTGTTCATTCGATCCCGATGCCGCCTACCAGACCGCTTGCAAACTGGGGCCGATCAAAGGTAAATATGCTCATGCCAATCAGCCTATGGTCTTCGGTTGGTACGATGTGACTTTGAAAAAGGTATTTCTCCAGCGGACGATAAAACCGGAGGAGGTCAAACAGGACGAAAAATATCACCTCTACTACATGGGCCGCTGTGTACCGCCTGTTTCCCACCGCCTCATGGCATACGGCCACCGTACCTGGAGAATGCCTTTAGGCAGACTTTTCAACAATATGATCAATCCTCAGGATCCTGACCGGGAATATGATATTTATATCTCATGCAAATTCACCGGTCCTGCTTATGTCAAAGGTTCAACCAGAGAAGACGCGGTATATGTTGACAAGATCGTCGTCGTCAGACAGGGTATCCGGAATAAGAAATAATCTTTTGCTCCTATGCCTCACCAAAAAAAAATCCGTACTTTTACCAACTGGAAAAGTAATGACACATACAGCAGCGGCGAGCCGTATCACAGGTTCTATTTCGACCGCCTCATGATCGATAATGATATGTCGCTGCCGCTGTTCCCCTTTGTCTTTATGGATAACGCCATGTACGGAAAGCAGTGGTGTCATCATCACAACTATCCCCATGTGGCAGTTGAACTGATCCTCGAAGGGATCGTGGAGTATGTTACGGTAAAAGGCAGCATCAAGGCAACTCCCGGAGATATTTTTCTCATCGTCCCCGGCAGCTGTGTAAAAATCATCAATACCAAAGACAAATCCCAAAAACGCAAGATGGTACTGATAATCGGCGGCAATGCGCCGCTGCTGCTGTGCGAAACTATGGGATTCACCGGAGATACTCTGATAAAAACTGCCGACAGCAGCCGTTTCAAAGAAATGCTAACCGGCATTTTTGAAGCAATGAGCAAAAACGAAAAGCGGGAAAAATTATCCCAGCTCGCGTACACATTGCTCACAGAGCTTGCGACGGAGCACCGCCGGGACGGTATCAAACTTTCCAACAATATGAAGCGATTGAAAAATTATCTTTCTCAACATTTCAATCAGCCGCTGACTATTGAAGACATGGCTAATTTCTGCGGCTGCAGCAAATCCACTTTGATCCGGCATTTCAAAGAAAGTTTCGGAACCACGCCATTCAACTTCATCAACTCTCTGCGTATGGAACGGGCCAGATCCATGCTGGTAGAAAACGATCTGCCGATAAAGGAGATCGCTTTTCAATGCGGATTTTCAACCGCTTCACACTTCGGAGTGATATTCCGCAAATTTCACAGTATTTCCCCGGCAGCCTGCCGCCGGAACCATAAGATCGCAAATGCAAGATCTGCAATTCAAAAAAAGTGAGAAACTTTTCCGCTGTTTCCTTTACTTTTCATTCTTGTCGGTTTATATTATACGACAAAATCATAAATCAAAAAAGAGGTTTTTGTCATGAAAAACAACAGTTCAG
>JAFVRT010000159.1 GCA_017504125.1 Lentisphaeria bacterium | reverse complement strand
GGCGGACACCTGCAAAACGGTTCATAAAGCGTTCAAATTGTCTTTGCTTCCATTCAAGTTCCACAGAATACTCACAATTCTGGAAAGAACATCCCGGACAATCAGCAGCATAAGGACATGCAGCATCGATGCGGTTGGGCGAAGGTGTGATTATTTTCAGGATCCGTCCCCGGCAAAAACGCTTTTTTTCCTCCGTTATCTCAAGTTCCACCACTTCTCCGGGCAATGCTCCGCGGCAAAAGCACACCACTCCGGACTCCAAACGACCGACAGCCTCGCCACCGTAGGCGATGGAATCGATCTTCATACGGCAATGCTTGTTCAACGAACCATCTCCTTCTGGAGTTTTACCGCAGATTTCAAATCGCCAAGCAGTATTGCGCCGGTAAGATCACCGCATGCATTATAGGTAAGACGCTGAAAATTACCGCCATCGCAAACAGTTTTGCTTTTGGCATCATTGATCTTTCCGGCAGAAAAAAGTTTTATTCCCAAAGCCATAAGACGGACCGGATATATATCGGGAACAACTTCTTCATGTCCTCCCGCCGCATTGATCCCGGCTGCGTGTCCCATCGCTTTGGCAGCGGAAAGCAATCCATAACTGCCGCACGGAGGTTCGGCGACATCTCCGCAAGCATATATTTCCGGATCAGAACTCTGCATATTGCTGCTGACCACGATCCCCTGTTTTACTTCGATTCCTGCTTCTGCGGCGATCTTTGAATTACTGCGTACTCCGGTAGAAAATACAGTCAACCCGGAACCTATGACCGTGCCGTCAGTCAATTCGACACTTTCCGGAGTGATTTTTTTGACAGAAACGCCGGTTTTAAGGCTGAAATCCGGAATGGATTCCAGATGCTTTTGAACGGCGGCAGAACTTTCCGGATCAAGCTGTCTGGAAAGGACAGAAGCACCGGATTCCAGCACAGTAACAGCACACTTCTTTGCCAGAAGCGAATCAGCCAATTCCAGCCCCAGAACTCCGCAGCCTATGATAACGGCATTTTTTATCCCCTCATCAAGTCGCTGTTTTATCTGCTGCAAATCATCATAATCCCGAAGTACACAGGCATTTTCATGGCCTTCCACCGGCGGCACAAAAGCATACCCTCCGGCGGCTATGATCAAACGGTCATAACCGATAGTATCGCCATCTTTGAAGAATACCTGCTTTTTTTTCCGGTCTATGCGGAGTGCTTCTTTTTCAAGTTTGATATCGATTCCCCGTTCCCGGTAAAAAGCTGCATCCTTCAAATAGAAAGCATTGTCTGTAATACTTTCCGAAACCATACGCGAGAGAGCCGGACGACGGTAAGGCAACACCGCTTCTCTGGAACAGACTGTTACCTCGATATTTTTCTGCTCTGCGGCAGCTACAGCAGCTTCGAATGCGGCGATCCCGCCGCCGATGATCAATATTTTCACAATCGATTTTCCTTTTAATTTTCTTTATGAGTTTTGTTTCGGCTTTTTTATATCCGGCAAAAACAACCGGAAAGTACTTCCTTTGCCGGGAGAACTTTCAACAGCTATCCATCCTCCGCAATTTGTTACGATACCATAAGCCATAGAAAGCCCCATTCCGCTGCCTTCCCCCTGAGGTTTAGTCGTAAAGAACGGTTCAAATATTTTTGCCTGAGTTTCCTGGTCCATACCACTACCGTTATCTTTGACTACAATACAGCAGAAATCGCCTTTTGCCTTACCCCTGACATTCAATCCGGCCGGAATAACAAATAAATCATCCGGTACTTGAGCTGCTGAAATCAGATAAAATCCCAGTTTTTTACCGGCTTCATTGCGTTCCATGGCATATATGGCGTTGATGATCATATTTATCAACACCTGCTGCAGCTGCAATTGATCACAATGGATCATGAAGTTATTTTCAGCATACACACAGTCAACCTCCACGCCGGAAAGTTTTTTCGGACCGATAAGATCGAGAGTACCTTTGAAAAGTTTTGCCGGATCAAAATCAGTTTCCACATAATTTCCTCTGCGGGCAAAACCAAGGAGCTGCCTGGTAAGTTCACCGGCTTTTTCTGCGATGATAATGATTTCTCCAAATGTCCGGCAATTTTTTCATTCCAGCATTTTTCACGATGACCGATAAGCTGTGCAACATCGACATGACCAAGTATCGCATGTATGTAATTATTGAAGTCATGAGCGACACCTCCGGCCAGAAGTCCCAACGATTCAAGCCGTTGAGAGTGTGCAAGCTGTTCTGCAAGGAGTCTTTTTTCTTCAGCCAATTTAACTTCTCTGGTTATATCTCTGGCGATCAGGATCCTGAATTCCTGATTATTGAGCATTATAGAGTTCCATGAAACGAACAATCTGGCATTTTCGCTTCTGCCTTTCATTCTGCACGCACAACGGAAACTCACAGCACTGGCAGCAGGTTCTGAAAAACTGAATCCCGGCAAGTCGATATCATAGAAATTCTCCAGCAGAGCAGAACTTCCGCTTTTCGCCTCATCGCCGAAAAATTTCAATGCCGCTATATTGGCTTCACGAAGACGGTTTTCTTTGTCGAACATCACAATGATTTCAGAAGCATTGTGAAGAATGTGTTTATAACGGTTCTGTCAGTCAG
>JAFVRT010000014.1 GCA_017504125.1 Lentisphaeria bacterium | reverse complement strand
TTGAAGCGAAAGATGAAGGAAACGGCATACTTTTTCCCCGGCGTCGGCCATAGCATCGATCATGGAAAAATTATCCATTCGCGGCTCTGTGGAACTCAGCCGTATACGGAATTCACCCGGAATGGCACACAATATACGCAGCAATCCGGCAAGATCAGTTCCGGAATCCTCATAGGCACAGGTATTGACTCCTGTAAGGACGATCTCCGGAAATCCTTCTGCAACCGCTTTACGGCAATCGGCGACCACCTCATCAAGAGCCCGCGAACGCTCCCTGCCCCTGACATGGGGAACTATGCAATAGGTACAAAAATTATTGCACCCCTCCTGTATTTTCACAAAAGCATGACTGCGAAAAGGAAAATCAGAAAGGGAATCTTCTGCAAATACTGCAGGAAAAATCTCCTTTTGCGGTGGAGTCCATATCCCGTCAGGAATGGATTTTTTCCCGGCATTGGGCAATACAGAGTCAGCTCCGGCGACGGTAAAACTTTCCGGATCAAGCTGAGCGGCACACCCCGTAACGATGATCCTTGTGCCGGGATATTCCCGACGCATCCGGCGCACCATACGGCGGCTTTTGGCCGCGGCTTCGGCAGTAACAGCACAACTGTTCAACACGATAAGATCCGGAACGGCAATTCCACCGCTCACGACTTCATATCCGGCATTCCGGAGTCTGGCGGTCAAAATCGCACTGTCAGCAATATTCAGCCGGCATCCGAGTGTATGAATTTCAGCCTTTTTCTTCACCGCGAAAAATCCCTCATCTTACTTCAAAAGCAAAAACTTTTTTCGCCTCAGGATCCAGAGGACGGAATTCGATACGCTTTGCTTTGAAGGGCAGCTTTATCCAGACAACCCGCTGATGGTTTTCCGTGACCCGTATGATTTCCCTGTCATCGGCAATAATGGCAAAACTCTGCATGATAGTTTCCGGAGTTTTCCGCTCCGGAGCATTCAGAAAATAGTGGGCAACACTATTCAAATGACTGTTTCCGATGATCCGGCGATCCAAATCACTGTCAAAAACCAGACGGATAGTGGAAAAAGCAGTTTCTTTCTCATATTCATAGGCGGCAAAATCACCGTTCTTGCCGCTCCAGGCATTTTCTTCTCCGGGATAATCCCGGTCTACTCCGTTGCGCAGGACTTCCGGATCACCGCAGCTGCCTGTAAGAACGGCCTGTTTCACGGACTCTGCAATACGGCGTCTGAATCCCGGCAATGTGCAGTCATGATCCATCAAAAGCTGCTGTATCTCCTCATAATCTTCCAATGCCGTCTGCCGTATATCCTTGCCATTTTTCAAAGCTACAGCCACCGCAGTACCGGCGGCCTGCCCCAGCAGCATGCAAGTTGCCATCACGCGGGTAGAACTTAAAGCCGTATGACTGGCACTTATATTGCGTCCGGCAAACAGCAGATTGCTGATGTTGCAGGAATAAAGGGAACGCAGCGGGATCGTATAAGGACTTTTCAATTTTATATTGATATTGGCCGATCCGCGATGAGCAATGCCGCCGGGATGATGATCGTCTATAGGCCAGCCGCCATAGGCAACGGTATCGTAAAAAGGCACTCCGGACTCGATATCCTGCTGGTTGATGATATGATCTCCCACATAGCGGCGGCTCTCACGCTTTCCGGGCAGGAACCCTATCCAGTCGACATCATAATTATCGACCTTGTGATCGCCATGATTTTTCATATGATCCCAGATACCGATCATGGTTTTCAGCAATTCATCACGAAGTTTTTCAGTATCGGCAATGGAGTCAGCCATGCCGCCAAGTTCCACCCACCAGAAGTTCTGAGTCCGTCCCATATTATGATTGCGGGCAGGAAAAGATTCCTCTGTCGGATAAGAGTGAGCCCATTTTGGGGGTATGAATTTCTGCGGGACTCCGGTTTCACGCGCCTGGAGCAGACAACTCATGCCCATCGTACGGCGATCCGGAGAATCCTGAGCGAGCGATTCGCCGAATTCGCATTTTGCCTCTCTGCCGATCCTGAATTCAGCTCCGGTCAAAGGTGCGAGAATACTGTCACCGGAACAATCAGCAAAAAAGTCAGCCTTGACTTCATGAAACTGCTGTGTTGTCTGCTGATAGCCCTTGACAGAAATGATCCTGCCGTTTTCGGTAACGGCATCTAAACATGAACAATTGAAAAGCACCGTAAGATTTTCCTGCATGGCCACCATTTCGTAGGTAATGGTGTCCCAGATGGCAAAGTTGCTGTTGGGATTGCGGTAATCGTTCTCAAGACGGAGTTCTTCGATCAAGCCGGTTTCCAGCAATTGCGGCGAACCGCATACCCACATCCGTATCTCACTGGAAGCATTGCCTCCCGGCATGGGCCGTTCATGCATGAGCAAAGTTTTCACACCACATCTGGCGGCGGCGACGGCCGCTCCCATACCGGCAAGTCCTCCGCCGACAACGCAGAATTCGACCTGATGTGATATACTTTTCAATGACATTTTGCTATCTCCTTACTTTCACAGAATCAGTTTGATTTTCACCTTAATATACATCAGGAATCTGCTTTTTCAATACAGCAGTCAAGGAAAAAACACAGAATGTGATTTTTTTCAGAAAATCAGTTGTAAAAGCCCTTTTTCTGTACTATATTAATGGGCGTGTGAACAAAAAACAGATCCGGAAATTTTTAACAAAACTGCTGACGATAAAATTTATTGTCAGTATGTTATTATATCAGTGAAATCAAAATGAACTTGCAGGAACTTCTTGAACGAAATGGGATCGATACCAATTCCCATACCATATCATATTTTTCACTGCCGGAAAAAATCTTTTTTCTGGAAGAAGATTATTTGAAAAAATGCTGTCTGCTTGCCGGACTCACGGATGACCTTGCAGAAGAAGTTCTGCTTTTTGCGGCAGAAATCAAAAAAGATCCTGTGCTGCGGCAGCTCGCATGGCATCTCCACCGTCTTTTCTGTTCGCTTCCGGAGTTCAAATGCCTCCGGATCATAT
>JAFVRT010000158.1 GCA_017504125.1 Lentisphaeria bacterium | reverse complement strand
GGGCAGCTTGTAATTTTCAGCGATCTTGCGGACCAGAGCTGCTGCCGCCTGCCAATCGGGAAGTTTTTCGCCGAGGAAGGCGTGGAACACAGTTCCGGAAGTGTAGAGAGTCTGGAGTTCATCCTGAATGTCCAGAGCACTGAAAATATCATCAGTATAACCTACCGGCAGGTGAGAACTGTTGGTATAGTACGGAGTTCCGCAATCTCCGGCAGCGGCAATGATGTCGGCAAAACGCTTCTTGTCATGCTTGGCCAGACGATAGCTGGTGGATTCGGCAGGAGTTGCCTCAAGGTTGTAGAGATCTCCGTACATTTCCTGATAATCGGAAAGCCGTTCACGCATGTGATTGAGCACATCTTTGGTGAAATTCTGAGCAGCAGTATTGGTCAGGTCGGCCCGGATCCACTTTGCATTCAGACATGCTTCATTCATACCGACAAGTCCGATGGTGGAAAAGTGATTGTCGAATTTGCCAAGATAACGACGGGTATAGGGATAAAGTCCTTCATCCAGCAATTTGGAAATAACTTCCCGCTTGATCTTCAGAGATCTTGCGGAAATATCCATCATATGATCCAGCCGTTCATAGAAATCTGCTTCATTTTCAGCCAGATAAGCGATTCGTGGCATATTGATGGTAACCACGCCGATAGAACCGGTACTTTCGCCGCTTCCGAAAAATCCGCCGGATTTCTTGCGGAGTTCACGCAAATCAAGGCGCAGACGGCAGCACATGGAACGGATATCGCTGGGTTCCATATCGCTGTTGACATAGTTTGAAAAGTATGGAGTACCGTATTTTGAGGTCATCTCAAAGAGCAGCTTGTTGTTTTCGGACTCCGACCAGTCAAAATCTGAAGTAATGGAGTAGGTGGGGATCGGGTACTGGAATCCACGGCCCTGAGCATCGCCTTCGATCATGGTTTCGATGAAAGCCCGGTTGACCATATCCATTTCTTTTTTGCAGTCTTTGTATTTGAAATCCATCTCTTTACCGCCCACGATACAGTTGAGTTCGGCAAGATCCGGCGGAACTGTCCAGTCAAGAGTTATGTTGCTGAAAGGAGCCTGAGTACCCCAACGCGAAGGGGTATTCACACCAAAAATAAAGGATTCGATGCACTTCTTTACCTGCTCGTAGGAAAGTTTGTCTACTTTGACAAAGGGGGCAAGATAGGTGTCAAAAGATGAAAATGCCTGAGCTCCTGCCCATTCATTCTGCATGATGCCGAGAAAGTTCACCATCTGGTTGCACAAGGTGGCAAGGTGGGAAGCCGGAGCAGAAGTGATCTTGCCGGGAACGCCGCCGAGTCCTTCTTTGATAAGCTGTTTCAAAGACCAGCCGGCACAGTATCCGGTAAGCATGGAAAGATCGTGCAGGTGGATATCTGCATTACGGTGAGCATTGGCGATCTCGTCATCATAGACTTCAGACAGCCAGTAGTTAGCGGTAATGGCACCGGAGTTGGAAAGGATCAGACCGCCCACAGAGTAGGTAACGGTGGAGTTTTCTTTGACACGCCAGTCGTTGATCTTCACATAGTCATCAACCGCTTTTTTAAAGTCAAGGATGGTAGATTCCGCATTGCGGAGTTTTTCACGCTGACGGCGGTAAAGGATGTATGCCTTGGCCACATCGCCGTAACCGGCTTGAACGAGAACAGACTCCACGCTGTCCTGAATATCTTCAACAGCCACCAGACCTTCCTTGATCTTAGGCTCAAAATCAGCGGTAACTTTCAGCGCGAGAAAGTCAATGATCGATTGATTGAACTGCTTTTCCTGAGCTTCAAATGCCATGCGGATAGCATCGCAAATCTTGGCAATATTGAAATCAATATTCTTGCCGTTACGCTTCTGGACCTGATACATCGTCTTCTTTCCTTTCTTTTTTCAAATTTCAGCAACAGTTATCTGTAATAAATTAAACAACAGGGAACACACAATATTATCTTATTCGCCACGGATGGCCGCCGCCGGAACAAACTCTTTTACGGCCTCAAGCATCCGGAGCAGTTCTTCACGGTCAAATCCGGAAAAATCACGCCATGGCTCCAACAAATCTTCTGTTTCCACGAAGTTCTGCAGGAAATAACGCTCCGCACCGCAGATCAAGCGGCCGATGGCCTTCACATCTTCAAGGTCATGCAGTCCTTTGACTACGGTCGTCCGGAACTCACAGGGGATCTTCCCTTTTTTCAATATGCCGATGCTGCGGGAAACCTTTTCAAACATACCCGGCCTGCCGCATACATGGTCATATTTGTCAGGAGAACTTTTGATATCCATAGCCGCAAGATCCACGCTGCCGGAATCAATGATATGCTCAAGCACTTCCGGAAACGATCCATTGGTATCAAGTTTTACTGCAAATCCCAACTCTTTTATCCGTGCCAACAGTTCCGGAGTTCCGGCATGCAGCAGCGGTTCGCCGCCGGTAACAGCCACACCGTCCAGCAATCCGCGTCTTTTTTCGAGAAAACGGAAAAGCTCGTCGCTTCCGAGTTCCAGATCCGCTTCACTGCCCCGCACCAGAGAGGCATTATGACAAAAAGGACAACGGAAGTTGCAACCGCAGGTGAAAACGGTACAGGCCACCCTGCCGGGAAAATCCAGCAAAGTCATCTTACGAAGGCCAAAACGCATATTTTTCATCTTCAGTATTACAATCCGTACGGTTATTTACAATAAAACAATTGCTCTGCAAACAGGCAGTAAAAAAAATGCTGCCGCTTGTCACTTTCATACAATACCACATTATATTGATATTTCAAGAAAATTTCTCACAATATATTGTGTTTTTTATAAAATTTTTTCTGATATTTTTTTATTTCCGCCCTTGACATTTCAATTTTTCATGCTGTATAAACTTTTGCTGCCGACCGGAACAAAATCCCATTGGAATTTTCTGCCATACGGTGCTATATTACACATGACAATGTCTGTTTTTACATACAAATCCCAACAGAAAAGTACCGGTTATGGAAAAAATATTGAAGCGTTTTCTTGAATACATCGCCTTTGACACTCAGTCTGATGCAGAAACCCACACTCATCCTTCGACAGAAAAACAGTTCCGTCTGGCAGAATATCTCCGCGATGAACTGCTCTCTATCGGTTTGAAAGATGTAAAACTCGATGACAGATGCTATGTTTATGCCAGGATCCCCGCAACCGCCGGATATGAAAATGTTCCGGTTCTGGGACTTATCGCCCACATGGATACCTCAGATGCCGCTTCGGGCGCAAATGTCAAACCGCAGATCATCCGTAACTGGGACGGCAGCCCGATTCCCCTCGGCACTTCAAGAATCCGGATCACTCCCCAGCCTCACCTCAAAGGCGGTACGATCATCACCACCGACGGAACTACTTTGCTGGGTGGCGATGACAAGGCGGGTATCGCCATTATCGTAACAGCGGTCGAAAAACTGTTGAACAGCACTATGCCCCATGGAGCCGTTTCCATAGCATTCACCCCCGACGAGGAAATCGGCGAAGGGACTGATTTTTTTGATCTGGAACTTTTTGGTGCAGATTACGCATACACCGTGGACGGCGGTGCCGCAGAATATCTGGAAACCGGTACATTCAATGCCGCCGGTGCAGAGGTGATTTGCCGCGGCATTTCCACTCATCCGGGATCTGCCAAAAATCTGATGATAAATGCTCAAAAGATCGCCATGGAATTCAACTCCATGCTTCCGGTATATGAAGTCCCGGAACACACGGCAGGACTCGAAGGTTTTTATCATCTCACCCACAGCAGCGGCAATGTCAGTCAGGCAGAGCTTCACTACATATTGAGAGATCATTCAAGCGAAATACTGGAAAAACGGAAAAAATTCATGCTGGAAACCGCCGATTTTCTGAACATGAAATATGGTCAGGGGACTGTTTCTGTTGCGTTGAAAGAACAATACCGGAATATGGCAGAGATCATTGAAAAATATCCTTTTCTGGTGGACATTGCTTCAAAGGCGATACGCGATGCCGGACTTGAACCGACAATTTTACAGGTTCGCGGCGGAACTGACGGAGCAAGACTTTCATTCATGGGATTGCCCTGTCCGAATTTGGGATACGGAGGCTATGAAGCCCACGGTGAAAGAGAATATATCCATGTGGAAAGTATGATAAAAGTAGTGGATATCATCATGAATATTACATCTTATTTTACCTCATTACCTGATAGACTGCACAAAGATTAATCAAAAAGCTAATGACTGGATTAATTTTTTAATTAAACATTTTTTTCAAAACATATTTGACTTTTCATAAAAAAGGATTACATTAGAGGTGCAGCAGAAAAAACCAGCCTTTCCGGGATGGCAATTCCCGCTGTACTGTACAACAGCACCGGGGGGCGAAAACTCCCCGGCTGCCTTAACTTCAATAACATTTTCTGCCATGACTTTTTTCTTTATTTCCGCCGGTACGGCAATAACAGCAATAACTCTGTTTTTTGTACTGACAATGCTTCGTATCGCCAATGCCGGCAGACACACAGACTCATGTATTGCCGGCTTGAGTTCCGTAAAGATCCTCCGTTACGCTGCCATTTTTGAAGACTTCTGGACGGCAGAAATGCCTGTTCCGCTCGAAAAAGATAATTTTACTGCTGCAATACTGAAAATAATCAATCATTTCAAGGAATTAGAATATAAATTTGCCGTATTTTTTTCAATTTCATATAAATTTTATTACAAAACTCTCCGGAAAGAAAAAAATGAAAAATATTTTTTCGGCCTCGGAACCATTGCCGCCGGATGTTTCATAGGCGAGGCATTGAAAGCACGCTGCGGAGGCAGCTGGATAAAAGAAAATGGTATGATGCTGCTGCAGATCCCCGGAATCGATGAGCGGTTCTCTCCTGTAAACAAACTGGCAGAACTCCGTTTCTGCCATTCTGCGGAAGCCATGGATGAACTCGAACACTACCTGCTGAAACTGGCCGCATTGCCGCAAAAATAAAGGCTTTGCTCCCCATACGGGCCTCAATATCTTTCAGCGGCACAAAGAAAAACTGCCGCAGAAAATCACCGGACTTCTGCAGCAGTTTGCAAATATGGAATATTCAGACTTTCAGCATCCCAGATCGCGGATATCGTCATCAAATTCCTTTTCCCAGGGATAATGCATAGTGAGTTTTTCGCCTTTGCGTCTGGCGGATTCAGCGGCATAAATACCCGGCAGGGTCATACGCAAGCCGTCCCGCAAAGAAATCGGCATCGGTTTCTTTGCCATAAACGCCGCAAACATGTGATCAAAGAGAGCATAATCTGCTCCGCCGTGTCCTCCGGCTTTGGGATTGTCGATATATTCCGGAGGCATGGTATCGACGGGCATTTCCATGAGTTTGCGGCTGCAGGCGTAGAGTTCAGTTGAGTTGAAACGGCATACAGCCGGAGCATTGCCCCTTTCGGCGATGCGTTCAAAATAGCCTTTGGTACCGAACACACGGTAAGAATGAAGCCCGATAGCGGCTTTCCCGGCTCCGGCGCGGAGCAGCCGGATCATTACTCCGGATTCAGTCTGAAACAACGCCGCCATCATATCATCTTTCAGAGAATCCGGATTGACATGCTGCCCGGTCCCCAGGCATACCACATAGCGCAGATCTTCCTCCATGATCCGGAGCAGCGGTCCGAGAGAATGGGTGCAGTAGCGGATCGGCGGCAGAGCCTTGCGCCACGGACTGTGTACAACCAGCTGCCTGCTCAGTTCCGGATTCAGAAGGCAATGTATATACTCCGCTTCCATGTAATAAGGCTTACCCAGCAGACCTTTCTGATAAAGATCCACCATTGCGTTGACAAATCCCCATTCATTGGGATTTGCTCCGGTCATAAGCTGTGCGGTGGAATTCTGTTCAGCCTGCCACAATCTTTTAGCCTCGGCCAATGTTGCAACAGAGGGGATATCAGAGAACACATTGATATTTCTTTCCAGAGCTTTGACACAGAAATCCGCATGCACATCGGCACCGGTTTCCACCAGTACAAAGTCCAGAGTGTTTTCTTCAAGCATCTTGTTATAATCTTCATAAAAAACCGTTCCCGGCAAAGACTCCTTCATGGGGACCTTCTGCTGCCATTGGGTTTCATGCCACAAAGCCGGATCGATATCACATGCTGCGACTATTTCAACAAAGTCGAAAGAATTTTTTGCCAGTTGGACCATGTAGCGGCCGCGGTGTCCGAGTCCCACGACAGCAACTCTGATTTTTTCCATAACAACCTCCTTTTATTTCAGTTTTACGGTAACCGTGGGATAATATATTGACTTTTTAATGGAAATGCAATATATTAAAAGTATAATATTGTGACAAAAATAATTCAAAAAAGACCAAACATAGTCTAAAAGGTAAAAAAACATGCCAAAAGCAGAAATGTATCACGAAGTATACCGGGTAAATCAGAAAACACCGGAGCAGAGAGGCGAAGGCATACATATTTACTGTGCCATGCTTTCCCGCTGGGCTCCCGGATTTGTAAGCCGTGGCGATTCCGGCGAACATGCGGTATATTCTCTGGTCAAAAGCGGCAGATCGCTGCGCTGTTCAGCCCCCGGATCTGCGGAACTCAAAGCTCCGTTTTTTGTTTACGGCAGATTCCGCAAACCCATGCAGCCCTCCAGATCACTGGGGCCGGAAGATCTGGTACGGAAAGTCATACTGCTTTATCAGGATCCGCTGCATGACACTATTTCATCTCATTTTCTGCCGCGTCCCTCAGGAACTCTGCCGCTGACCGATCCGGAAAAGGTGGAAAAAATTTTTGACTCGATATACTCGGAAATGGGTAATAAAACCAAAGATGATGCCCTGCTTGCCGGACTTTTTCTGCAGCTGCTTCAGGAGGTAAGTTCCCAGCAGCAGAAATACATCTGTCCGCCGGCACTTCAGAAAGTTTTGACCTTTATTTCCGAAAATCTTGATTCGCCTGAACTCTCCAGGGAGCTTATCGCATCATCATGCGGCATGGGAGTCAGAACTCTGTGCAGACTTTTCAACAGAGAATTAAAAATACCGGTAGGACAATATATCATCAATACCAGAATGGAAAAAGTCTGCAGTATGCTGGCTCTGCCCGGTTTGCCGGTCAAAGAGATCGCTTCGGCATGCGGATTCCGTAATCCCGGTTTCCTCAGCACTTCTTTTCACCGAATTTACGGCAAAACACCGCTGGAATACCGCAGCATCATCTGTGGAAAAAAATAGACGAAAATCACCGTACTTCAGTTTGAATCGGGTTGAAATTATTTCCGGCCAGGTGTATATTAGTTCCGTTTCAGATGACAAAGAAAAATTCTGAGGTCAAACGCGATGAAAATTACTGGAGTAAAAACATTTATCTGCAACGCTTTCCGCACAAATTTCGTTTTTGTGAAGGTGGAAACCGATGCAGGGATCCACGGTTGGGGAGAGGCTACGCTCGAATACAAAGAACATACCATTGCAGCCGCCGTAAGCGACTTGGAATACTGGCTCGAAGGTAAAGATCCTCACAATATCGAATTGTTCCGCCACGACTGCTACCGCGATGCCTATTGGCGCGGCGGCCCCGTACTGATGAGTGCTCTGGCCGGAGTTGAAATGGCCCTCTGGGATATCAAAGGCAAAGATCTGGGCGTGCCGGTATATCAACTTCTGGGCGGCAAAGTAAGAGATGCCGTACCGGTTTATGTAAACGGCTGGTTTGCTCCGGCAAAAACTCCGGATGAATTTGCGGCCAAAGCGGTGGAAGTACGCAAAAACCGTTTCCCCGGCTGCAAATGGGATCCCTTCGGTAAAGCATGGCAGCAGATAAGCAAAAAAGATCTGCACATGGCAATGGAAAATATTGCAAAGGTTTCAGAAACCGTTGGTAATGATGTTCATTTGCTCATCGAAGGCCATGGGCGTTTCGATATTCCTACTGCGGTCAAGATCGGCAGACAGCTGGAAGATTTCGACATATTCTGGTTTGAAGAACCCATTCCGCCGGACGACAAAGAGGGACTCCGGGAAGTCAAAGAACGGGTACGGGTTTCCATCGCAGCCGGTGAGCGGCTCTACAACCGCTATGAATACCGGCAGTACTTTGATCTGAACTGTTCCGATTACATTCAGCCGGACATCTCCCATGCCGGCGGTCTTATGGAAATGCGCATGCTGGGAGCCGAAGCGGAATGCCGTCATATCGGATTCTGTCCTCACAATCCCTCCGGTCCGGTAGCTAATGCCGCCACACTGCAGCTTGCAGCCTGTGTCCCGAACTTCGTCATGCTGGAAATGATGATGACCGATGTGCCGTGGCGCAAAGAGATATGCGACGAAAAATTGAAACTGGTCAATGGCGAAATGGTCATTCCGGAACGCCCCGGACTCGGTATCGAACTGAATGAAAAAGAAATGCTCAAGCATCCTTATGTCCGTACCACTCTGCGGCATTACCGCGGCGATTTGACCAATATCCGTCCGCCGGATGCAGAAATGTACTACGAGCTTGTCTGCGAAAATTGAGGAGTTTTTCGACAATGGGAATGTTTGACGGTAAAACAGTTCTGATAACCGGCGGCAACCGGAATACGGGGCTTTATATCACAGAAAAATTTTATCGGGAGGGGGCACAGGTCTTCATGTGCGGTTCGACTCCTGATTCCACCGCAGCCGGAGTGGAAAAACTTGAAAAAATGGGCGTTTCCGGGATACGGGCGATCCCCTGTGATGTATCGGATCTCTCACAGGTCAGAGCCATGTTCGATATAATCGAAAAAGAGGCCGGAAAACTCGATATTCTTGTCAACAACGCTGCGCATCAGGGAATCGGGAAGCCATTTGTCGAAATGGATCCTGAATATGTGATGGAAGTGCTGGGAGTAAATGTCCGCGGAGGATTTCAAGTCACCCAGCAGGCGGTCAACCGTTTCTTTCTGAAACAGGAGTCCAAAGGTGTTGTCGTTTTTCTCTCATCCAATACTGCCCAGCGGGCTATCCGCAACCGGACAGCTTACTGCGCCAGCAAAGGAGCGATCAACTCCATGGTCAAAGCTCTGGCTCTCGATCTCGGTCCCCTGGGGATAAGGATCAATGCCTGTGCTCCCGGATATATTTATACCGAAAGATGGGATACTCTGCCGGAAGAAAAAAAGAGCCGCCGCCGCCTGAACTGTCCCTTGCGCCATGAAGCAAGCGGCGGCGATATAGCCAATGTTGTGGCATTTCTTGCAAGTGATGCAAGCTCCAATATGACAGGTGAGATCATCACCTGTGATGCCGGATGTTCCTGTCAGCACATGCCGGAGGATGTAGATTGTTGAACACAAATTATAAAATTTTTGCAAGACAAGGAGTAGTAGCATGAAACAATTTGATTACGAAGGACACCAGCCGAGTTTTCTGCCCGAAAACAAAGAGTGGAAACTTGTGTGGAACGATGAATTTGACGGAACGGAACTCGACCGTACCAAATGGACTTTCCGTCTGAACTTCTGGGGACAGAGATTCCCGGCTTTCACCGATGAAGGCGTTGAATTGGACGGCAACAGCCATTTGAAACTGCATGTGGTAAAAAAAGGCGATCAGTACTGCTCACCTCACTTGCAGACAGCTTCTCTCACCTACGATATCCCGAAAAACGACCGGGGATTCTGGCCCATGGGACCTTATGTGAAGCCTTTGTTTCTTCATAAATTCGGTTACTATGAAATCCGCTGCCGGTTGAACCGTCAGCCCGGATGGTGGAACGCCTTCTGGCTGCAGTCTCCTTCTATCGGAGCGCATCCCGATGCTTCCCAGTGCGGAGTTGAGTGCGACATCATGGAAACTCAGGATTATCCCACCGAAAAACTTATCCGCTGCGGTAATATCTGGGACGGTTACGGTACTGATGCCAAAGGCTCCGGACATGCTAAGTTTGTACTTGAGGACACTCCTGATGACTGGCATTACTTCGGCGTGGACTGGAGTCCTGAGGGTTATGTGTTTTACGCGGACGGCAAAGAGGTGAACCGGGTGATGGACGGACCGGTTTCCAATGTGGAACAGTTCATTCTGGTTTCCACCGAATGTATGGGTTACCGTTCCAATCCGCCCGTTGCGGATGAAGCACTTCACAAGATGACATTCCCTGAATATTTTGAAGTCGATCATGTGCGCGTCTTCGACCAGGTCGGTGAATAAAGATCGTCTGACAGAACAATCTGAGAAAAACGCAGCCGGGTTGCACGATGGACATCGTGAAAGATTGCGGCAGCGTTTTATCAAGGGCGGCATATCTGCATTCCAGGAATACGAGATATTGGAGTTTCTGTTTTCGGTCCTTATTCCGCGCAAAGATGTGAAACCGCTTGCCAAACAGATGATCGCAAGGTTTCAGTCTGTCAGCGGATTTCTGGATGCAGATATTTCTGAACTTGTCAACGCCGGACTTTCGCTGCGGGTTGCTGTCACAGTAAATTTCTTCCGGGCTCTGATAACTTTGTACCGCGGTGAAAAGATGCTGAGCCGCCCGCTGCTGTCAAATTCGCTTGAGGTAATAACTTTTTTGCAAACCAAGCTGGGAGGCTTGAAAAAGGAAACATTGCATGTTCTTTTTCTGGATTCCGGGAGGCATCTGCTCGGTTCCGCCGAGTGGGCAGGTACGGTGGATCGTGCCTATATTTCTCCGCGAGAAATTGCCGAGAAGGCTTTGCTGCTCCGGGCTACCGGCGTGATTCTGGCTCATAATCACCCTTCCGGCAACTGCAAACCTTCTTCAGCTGATATGCAATTCACAAAGTCTGTATTCAATGCGTTGGAACTTTTTGACATAAAGTTGCTGGATCATCTGATCATTTCAAGACAGGATCATGTGAGCTTGATGTACTGATCTGACAATTGAAAGGAAACAAAAAAATGAAATTCCTCCTGATGTGCTCGCTGCTTGCCGTACTTTGCGGATGTGTAACTGCTCCGGCAGATAAGAAAAAGTCCGCTGTGATCGTAAAAAACAAGCGAAGTGATTACTCCATTGTGATACCGGCAGCAGGTGATCCGGAAGTCCGGAAATATCTGCGTGCAGCAGCGTTGGATCTGCAGCAGGTGATCTGCGAAAGTACCGGACTCCGTATTCCGGTAGTCAATGAAAAGATCTGTTGCGGCAGACCGGAATGTACCAATGTGAAAAAAGGGATATACATCGGACGCTGCCATACATCTGTGCAGGCGGGAATTT
>JAFVRT010000157.1 GCA_017504125.1 Lentisphaeria bacterium | reverse complement strand
GTGAAAGATGCTTCTGCCAACAAGTGCGGTGTTATCACTTCATCTTACGAGATCCTTTCCGGACTTATGCTTGATGAAGATGAGTTCCGCAACCTGAAGGAAGAATTGGTGCCGCAGGTCATGGAGATCCTGGCTTTCAACGCCCGTCGTGAGGCTGAATGGCTCTTTTTCAAGCGTAATACCACAGGCGCGTTTCTGACTGATCTTACAGATAAGCTTTCCAGAGATATCAATGCCAAGAATGTTGAGATCTCCGAATATCTGGTCGATCATCCTGAATTGATCACCGATGATCTGCTTCTTGATCATCTGCCGGAAATGTTCAGAACTTCTTACCGCGACCGTCTGAAACGGCTGCCCGCCGAATACCGCAGAGCCATTGCTGCAGTTGAGCTGGCCGGCCGGATCGTCTACAATGCCTCCAGCGGTCTTTCCAATGAAATCGCATGGGCGTTGAATAAATAAGTTTTTCTTGAAAACCGGGGCTGCCGCAATTTTTTGCAGCAGCCCCGTTTTTTTTATATGTGTTGTCCGGAATCTGATTTTCAGCGGCCGCCGGAGTTTTGCGGTTCCCGGCCCATGTCGAAATTTATCAGCGGCATCCACGGAATGAAGGATCTCGGATTGTAATTCACCAGCCCCAGCTGGAAAATTGCTCCTTTGCGGCTGCTGTTGAGCAGACCTATCTGGATCTTGTCACTATTGTTCAGGAGCCCGATGAATAATGTATCGGCAATATTTATACCGCAAATCTGCAGTATTTCATTGTACTTTTCGATTTTTTCTCCTGCCCAGCAGTGGTTCAGCAGTCCCAGTTGGATGCCGTAACATTTTTTGCAGTAATTTTCGAAACCAAATGAAATACCGTAATTTCTGTCTGTTGCGACTCCGATGGGAAATGGATTTATCTGAACCCCGTAATTATTTTGCAGCGTGTTCGCAATGAATGCAATTGAAAGGATCGCAGATTTCTGTTCGAGAGTGAAAAGGCCCAGTGAAAAAAAAGTATCACTTGTTTCATCTACCAGTTTTCTTTGGACCGCCAGACTGATGTCGGTTTGCAGCGGGGCGAATTTCCAACCGGAAATAAGGCCTTTGTCGTCAAAATCTCCTGCGGAGGCTGCAAATGGCAGGAATATCGCTGCCAGAAATGTCAATAATATTTTTTTCATGTTTCACCTGTATTGTTTTATCCGGTCTGTAATATAGCATCCTGAAAGCAAAAAAACAAGCAGTATTGTAAGTTTGCCGTAAACAGCGATGGATTTCCGGACGATAATGAAAATATTTCTCTCAAGGAGTGAAAAAGTCCGTAATATCGTTTTTTCTGCAAAGAAAATTGATTTTTCATTTGATAAAACGGCAAAGTAGATGTATACTATATGATCTGACAGGATCGAAGTCTCCTGTGATTCCATGGCGATCGTGCCGAAGTTAATCAAACAAAGATGGAAAAAAATGACAACAAAGGTATTTATTGACGGGAAGGCCGGAACTACCGGACTTCGTATTTATGAACGGCTCCAAATCAGAACCGACATTCAGTTGATGACTCTTTCTGAGGAGGATCGTAAAAATCCCGAATGCCGCCGGAAAATGCTCAATACTTGTGATATTGCTTTTCTGTGCCTGCCGGATGATGCCTCGCGCGAAGCTGTGGCAATGATCGAAAATCCTGATGTAGTGGTGCTTGATACTTCGACCGCGCACCGTACTCTGGATGACTGGGCTTACGGATTCCCTGAACTTTCACCGGCATTTTTTCAAAAGGTGGCAAACTCCAAACGCATTGCAGTTCCCGGTTGCCATGCCAGCGGATTTATTGCATTGGTGCGTCCTCTGATCGATGCCGGGATCCTTGCTGCCGATACACTTCTTACCTGTCATTCGCTGACCGGTTACAGCGGCGGCGGCAAAAAAATGATAGCAGAATACGATGATCCGGAGCGACCGAAACTTTTTGATGCTCCCCGTCAATATGGTTTGACTCAGCAGCATAAGCACCTTAAAGAAATGGTCAAGATAACCGGCTGTGCTGCAGCTCCGGTTTTCTGCCCCATTGTGGCTGATTACTACAGCGGAATGCTGGTAACGGTTCCGGTTTTCAAATCTCAATTGAGCGGCAACGCCGGTATCGAAGATATCCGCAAAGTTTATCGTGATCTTTACAATGGCAATATGGTGTTTTATGCTGAAAATGCTTCCGAAGGAGGATTGCTTTCCGGCAATGCCATGAGCGGAAAAGATTCGATGCAGATAATGGTCGAGGGTAATGAAGACCGTATCCTGCTTCTGGCCCGGTATGACAACCTGGGGAAAGGAGCTTCCGGCGCAGCTGTTGAGTGTATGAATATCGTCATGAAACAGGCTCCGGAAACCGGATTGGATCTGTGATTTTTTGAAAATATAAACTTTTCAGGAGTTCAGTCAGAAATGATTGAACTCTTTTTTGTTTTGAGTGAAAAAAATGCTGCAAAAACCTGAAAAAGGTCTTTACAGCAGTTTGCATTACATGGCAAAAAGGCATCGCATGATGGTATGGCCCGTTTTGAAAAAGCCATCGACAACTCAAAAGCAAGTGCCCGTCCGATGTTTCGTGCCGCACCGGTCACGAGAGCATTTTTTCAAAGTGAAATTTTTTGGAAATCCGTCAGAAAGATCATCTTTTACGATTGACGGGATCATTTATTTCCGTAGACCAGACCGGTCATGGTGCTGCAAAGTTCTTTGACCGAAATATCATATCTGAAAAGTCCAACTTCACTTTGACAGCTGACCAGCCGGGGGGCACTCAAAAGTTTCGGCATCATATCTGCCCAGTCTATCGTACCGCGTCCGGGAAGATTGTGATCGTCACCAAGTCCGTTATTGTCGTGGATATGACAGGTGACTATATGAGGCAGAAGTTTGTCAAGTGCTGCCGGTTCCTCGATAAGATTGCCCCGCCATGCAAGTTCCACCTGGCTCTTGCTGTAAATTTTAGGTTTGCCGTCTTTGGCCGGAGCCATATAGTTGGCGTGGCCGGTATCAAAACAGCATCCGATGAATGGTGAATTGAAATGTTTGATCAGCCAAAGTACTTCATCGGGCGAATTGCTCATTTCAAAGCTGTTTTCCACTGCGATTATGATTCCTGCTTTTTCTGCAGCCGGCAACAGATGTTCAAGAGTTTCCAGAGCCAGTTCCCGCATCGTGTCAATAGAAATTTCCGGACGGAAAATACAATCCCATGCTCCGATATGGATCACATAGGTTTTGCAGCCGGCTTCGGCGCAGTAATTCATGATCCGGATATGCTCCTCCCACATTTGGCTGCGGCGTGCTTTTACGCTGCAGTTGAGATCCCAGCACTCACCGAAGGGGGCGTGGACTTCAAACATGGTTACTCCGCTTTTACGGGCGATCCTTTCGAGGTTACTGTAGAAACGGGGGTTTTCGATGAAAAGTGCAGACAATACCTCGTTGATCACGATATATTCTGCGCCGTTATCTGCAAATTCCCGGAATATGTTTCCCAACCATTCTTCGGGAATGATTTTTCCGCATGGAATGTAAGATAATGGGATTTGTTTCATAAATAAGCACTCCTTTATATTGTTTGCTTTATGACTCCGGTACAGATATTACCGGTTCAGGCTTCTTCTGTGTGCCGCTGCAGCATATTATAAGTGTTACTGCAGCAAGTATCATAACGATCCCAATACATGTGCTGAATTTCATATTTTCCTTAAAAAAGAATACTCCGATCAGGACTGCTGTCAACGGCTCCAATGCTCCGAGAATGGAAGTGTGTGTCGGGCCTATGTGCTTTACTGCTACTGCGGTAAACAGAAACGCCGTCAGCGACGGAAACAAGCCGAGCCCAATTACATTTCCAAGAGCCTTCAGAGATGGAAGCATCTGAAGATCTGCTCCCATCCTCAATGGTATCAGGAACACCGGAATCGAGAAAAGGAGTGCATAAAAAGTAAGTGTGCCTGATTCAAGATCTTTCAGTCTGGACTCCTGTACGCCTACTATGTATATTGAGTAGGACAATGCCGAAAGCATTATGTAGAGCACTCCTTCAAAATTGACTTTACTTCCGTTTCCCGGTTGACACAGGACAACTACTCCGGCAATGGCAATGACCGTTCCGAGCAAAGTCATTCTGGACATTTTTTCTTTGAAAAACAGAAACATTATTATCGCGACCATGACCGGATATATGAACAATATGGTCGCGGCTATACCTGAATCCATGATCCTGAAAGACAGAAACCAGAACAAACATGTCAAGCCTAACAATACTCCGCCGGAGAACGTGTGGAGCCAATACCGTTTGGGCAGACGAAGACTTTCTTTACGGATCAGAAGCACTATACCCATAAACAATGCAGCGAAGGTGAATCTGTAAAAGAGTACCGACAAAGGTGTCATGCCTTCTGCATAAAGCGGAATGCCGAAGAAAGGATTGAGTCCGAAAGTGATTGCAGCCAGTAAAGCGCAAATAAAGCCGATTGTTTTGTTCTTTGTCATGATATTACCCGCATGAGATTATATATTACGCTTAATATAGCAGATGAAAGATGAAAGTCAAGTGGTTTTTTGCAGTAATTCTGTGATTGCAGATATAAAAATTTCATGAGCCGGACAGGTGTTTTTTTATCCTTCGGTATTTGCAGAATTTAACATCGCACAAAATATTATTTGACATTGCATAAGAGTCAGTCAAATGTTATATTAACAGCAGTCATGTGAAAAGTATGGCATAAACAGCAAGGAGAAGATATTATGAATTTACGGTGGAAACATTTTTTTGTTCCGGCAGTAACGGCAGTTTCGCTGCTGCTTGGTGCTGCAGAGCTTTCCTTTGACAGTGAACTGAAAGCTTTAAAAAGCTGGCAGAAAAAAATGGCGTTTCCGGATACCGGAGTTTCTCTGGCAGGTAAACCGGCGATCAGATTGCAGAACAAGGGTAGTTTCGGCAAAAATCTTGAGCTGGATCCGGATGCTGAATACGAACTTACCTACTATGTAAAAGGTAAAGATGTTGAACCCGGAGCGCAGAAGGGCACGCTTGTCCTGATCCACGGCGGAAAAGCGTGGAGCCGTATTTCAGCATCAGAAGGAAAAAAGCCAGATTCCGGAACTTTTGACTGGCGGAAAGGCAAAGGGATCATTGACTGCAAATATTTCAAAACTTCAAAAATCCGTATAATTCCCATTATCCGTGGAAAGGGCGTTGCATGGTATGGCAAATTCGAATTGCGGAAACTGACTCCGCAAGCCAAAAGCGAAAAAAAGATCTCTTTTGAGTGTGAATGGTTCCCTGCCAATCTGGAAAACGGCAAGATCTCTTTTTGTGAAAACCGTCCGGCTCAATTGGAACTTATCACCAGCAGCAAAAAGAAATACAATGTCAAAAGTGCGGAATTGACTATAATCGCACCTGAATTTATGGAGCTTCAGGCAGTTTGCGAAGCCTTTACCAAAGATGCTGCCAAGGGCAGGAGCCTTTCCCCGTTTACCACAAAAAAGATCAACCGCAACGGAATAAGATACAACAGTTACAAAGTGACATTGGACTCTTATTTCATCGCCTGGTTCGGAGAAAGCTGGTATCGCCATATAGCTTATTTCAAACTTGTCGCCGGAAGTGTCGGAAAAAGCGGAAAACTTTTCTGGTCATTACGCATCGGCAACGAAGTGCAGCCGGAACGCTCTATGACAGTCCGGGTCATCGAAAAAGTGAAATTTCCGGAAAAACCCTGCAAGAAATTTGCTTTGTGGATCTATGGTATATCTGCTTCACCTGTTCCGGTTCCGGGATTGCGTGAACAGGCTCAGAGTTTCTGGTCAAGCCTTTCTGAAAACCGTTACCGCG
>JAFVRT010000013.1 GCA_017504125.1 Lentisphaeria bacterium | reverse complement strand
GAACGCTGCACAATGATCCAGCGGCAGCTTGACGGTTGTTTTGATTTGAAGGAGATTGCCGGGAATGGCTGAGCCGCTGAAAGTAAATTGCCGTACCTGCCATGCAAAACTTGATGTCGGAGAATTCGCTCCATTCGAGCAAGTTGCGTGCCCCCAATGCGGAACTGTTATCAGGGTCCCCATGCGCTTTGACCGGTATCTTCTGGAAAAAGTATGCGGAAAAGGTGGCGATTCTATCGTATACCGGGCAATCGATCCGGAGCTGAGCCGCCGTGTGGCGATAAAAATCGGGAACGGAGTTTCTGCTGATGGTGAAGCTGATCCCCGTTTTGTCAATTCTGCCAGAATAAGCGGAATCCTTTCTGATCCGGGAGTGGTTCCGGTTTATAACTGCGGTATTTGTGACAACCGTTCTTTTTTAGTCATGCGTTTTATGGAACACGGTGATTTGGAACGGATGCTGAAACACCATGAATTGCCCGAACATTCTGTAATATTGTCCTGGATAGCAGGAATTATCCCGGCTCTTATCGAGGCAAGAAATAAAAATATCGTACACCACGATATAAAGCCCGGCAATATCATGCTTACCGCCGAAAACTCACCGAAAATCGGCGATTGGGATCTGGCAGATTGCCGCACTCAGGGAGATTACCAAACTCCGTGTTCGGAGTGGGCCAGTCCCATTTACGCAAGTCCGGAGCGTATTTATTGCGGTTGCGAGGATTATCGCGGAGATATATTCTGTCTTGGTGTAACGATATACGAATTGCTTTCAAAACAAGCACCATTCGGACTCTCCGGATCGACGGAAGAAATATACGACCGCAGAAAAAATATGGAGTTTGTGCCATTGGCAGAAATTCTTCCTGAAACGATGCCGGAGCTGAGCAGAATCGTTTCTGCTATGCTGGAGTATCTTCCCGAAAACCGTCCTGATTATGAAGAAATATTGAAAGTCATCAAACAAGCTGTTGATTACAAAAAAGATATGGAAAAAGGAAGCTGTTCCGGACATTCCGGAAGGATATCGTGGTTCAGAAAAAATTGATCCGGATCGGGAAAGGAGAGGCTGGAACATGAAATTTGTAGGAGCTCATGTAAGTATTGCCGGAGGAGTGGAAAATGCGCCTTGCAATGCAGCGGCATTGCAGGCAGATGCGTTTGCGATGTTTACAAAAAATCAAAGACAGTGGAATGCGCCACCTTACAAAGAGGAGTCGGTTCAAAAATTCAAAGAAAACTGTTTGAAATACGGATTTTCTTCAGAACATATCCTGGCCCATGACAGTTATCTCATCAATTTGGGACAACCGGATCCGGAAAAGCGCAAGTCAGCAGTTGCCGCATTCAAAAATGAACTGGAACGCTGTTATCAATTAGGCATAAAACTGTTAAATTTTCATCCCGGCAGTTCTTTGAAACAGCTTTCTGATGAAGAAGATATAAAACTTATTGCAGCAGGTGTCCGTCAGGCTGTTGAAGAAGTTCCGGAAGTTATTGCGGTTTTTGAAAATACCGCAGGGCAGGGGAGCAATCTCGGTTGGAACTTTGATCAGCTCGCTGCAATGATCTCTGAAACCGGAAGACCGGAGCGGTGCGGCGTATGTCTTGACACCTGTCATGCTTTTGCTGCGGGATTTGATTTGAGTTCTGATGAAGGGTATGAAAATTTTTGGGCGGAGTTCGACCACAAGATCGGCTTGGAATTTTTGCGCGGAATGCATTTGAATGATGCCAAAGGTGTATGCGGCGGCAGACTTGACCGGCATGACAGTATCGGGAAGGGAAATATAGGGATTGAAACATTCAGAAAGATTCTGAAGGATAAAAGAACCGAAAATATACCGCTTATACTGGAAACTCCGGACGAATCCATCTGGAGCGAAGAAATTGCGTTGTTAAAATCCTTTGTTCCGTAACAAATTTTCAACCAGGGAGATAATAATATGAAAAAAACTCTTTTTACTTTTGCAGTATTATTTCTGAGTTTCAGCGTATGCTCTGCAGCCCCCCGTTCACTGGTCGTTTATTTTTCGTGGTCCAATGCCGGAAACACCCGTAATCTGGCAAAAATGATTGCAGCCGAAACTAAAGCTGACATAGAAGAATTGCTTCCCATCAAGCCTTATCCGGTGAAATATCAGGAGGTTCTCCGGCAGGGGCGTCGTGAATTGGAAAAAAATATCGCGGTTCCGGTCAGGAAATTAAAAAAAGACTGGCGGAACTATGACATTATTTTTGTCGGTTCCCCCATCTGGTTTGCCACCTATGCTCCTCCTGTACGGACTTTTTTGCAGAAAAATGATTTGAAAGGCAAAAAGGTATTATTTTTCTGTACTCACGGACGCGGCGGTCCGGGGAAATTTTTCAAGGAGGCTGCCGCCCTTGTTCCCCATGCAAAAACTGGAAAAAATTTCAACTGTTATGCTGCCCACATGAAAAAAATTTCTCCGGAAGTAAAGAAATGGGCGGCAGAAGTCATAAAATAATGTATAAAAAAGGGGGCTGTTGCAAAAACTCAAAAAGAAATTTGCAGCGGCCCTGAATTTTTTTTAAGATTTTTATTTTCCTGCTTATCCGATACAATTTTTTAAAACGGAAGAATCATATCCCGTTGTTCAACAAGAAATTCCGGCAAAAGTTTTTGGGGAAAGGTGGCTGGGAAAAACTTTAGCTCAAAAGTTTTTTTTCCAGCATCACAGTTTTGCAATACCTCTTTTTTTCAAGGCACTTATTTGTCGGTGTGACTGCGTGAAAGCAGCAATGCTTCCCGGTAATCAACGACTCTGTCAGGTTCCCCGTAAGAAGCCGGACGCATGAATCTGGCTTTGGGGTCTATTTCACATCGCAGCACTCCGGGAACTCCGCCTGCATCGGCAATGATCACGCCTTCCGGCGAAACCGCCATGCTTTTTCCTCCGACGCCCGGATCAGGCATCGCCGGTGCGGAACGGAGCAATGTACAACCGCAGTCAAATGCGCGGGCACGGGTAACAAACTCAAGTATTTCCGGTCGTTCCTGACGCTGATGACTGACGATCACCATGACATCGATACGCTGTTTTGCGTATTGAACAAACAGTTCCGGGAAATAGTAGTCAAAACATATTGCTGCACCAAAACGGATACCTTTGTACTCGAAACATACCGCCTCTGTTCCCGGTTCAATTCCTTTTGCCAATTCCGGTTCGACCAGGTGTACTTTGGTATAGGGGGAAAACTCCGGTGCATCCGGCGGGAATACCGTCAATTGATTGCGGAGGATCCCGTCTGCACCGAAATTCATCAGACCGCTCATGATCGTACAATTGACTCTGCGGGCAGTCTTACGCAATTCTTCAACATATACAGCTCCGGCACCATTGATAAGTTCTTTCATATCTGCAGAGTTGGCATAGCCGGTACAGTTGGAGTTTTCCGGAAAGATCACCAGATCGACTTCGCCGGCAGCAAGTTTACGGAGTTCTGCTATTTGCCACTCCAGCACAGATAATGCTTTGCCGGGAGCCGGATAAGGCGGCTGCATTATGATGATACGCATAAAAGTTCCTTTCAGTTAATCATATTATTTGCTTTTAGAAAGTTTTGAAAACATTTGCAAAGCTTTATGTTCCAAAGCCGTGTTTCCGCTTAATCTTGCAGCAATTGCAGTATTACGCCAGAAACCGGCTTCTGTTTTTTTCAGTTCAGCAGCCTTCAAAAAGTGAACGGCTGCGACAGAAAAATTTTTGTTGTTTATGGCAATAATGCCGTAAAGGTTGTGACTCATGAAGTGGGAGTCATCTCTGGCAATGATTTGCTCCAGCATTCTTGCAGATTCTTCGACACGCTTTTGGGAATACATAAATCTGGCATAGTTAAAAAGCAGATCGTTTTCAGGAGATGGTGCAGAAACGCTCATCGCTTTCTTGAAATATTTTTCTGCTTCTGCCGGATCACGGGTGATATTGGCCAGATTCATCCAGCTTTCCGGCATAAAAGGTTCTGTTTTGGCAACTTTCCGGTAGTATTCTGCAGCTGTTTTTAAATCTCCCTGTTTCTCTGCGATCGTTCCAAGCATATTTTCTATTCTGGAGGAATCTTTGAAGCGTTTATTTGCAAAAATAAGCAGATCTCTGGCATGATCGAATTCACCTTTTATGAAAAATCCTTCTCCGAGCAGCGCGGTTCCTTCTGCTTTGTCCCTTCCCATGAAGGCGTAAGTCTTGAATATCACAGCGAGCACAATGATAACAAAAGGTAATGACCATCTGCGCCAGTTTGTAAAAACTGCGCCTGCTGCCGCAAGAAGGATAAGGCCCGGAAACATCATCAGACGGTAGCGTCCGGAACTGACAGTTGCGATCTGACTCAAAAATAAAGACAAAGTCAGTATCAATGGCGGCCACCATAATAAATCTCTGTGTTTACGCAGCAAATACCACAGTCCGGAAAATGCAAGGCAAAAGAAGGGAAATGTCAGAAAACGCAGCAAATTCATGGAGTCGCTGCGGCAGAAAAGAAATCCTCCGTCAGCTCCGGCAATCAATTCATTCCCGGAAAATATACAGATAATTTTTTTTCCCCAGAGTGCAAGAGCCTTACCTGGAGTTTTTTTCCAGAAATCGATTGATTTTTCCAACCAGTACCGGTCGGTGGAAATATTGCGTGCGGCAGCATGTTGCTTAGCCTGGATATGACTTTTGCGCCATATGTTCCCCGGCCGCATGTAACAAGCTCCGGTTGCTCTGGCGTTATTGCCGAGAAAAATATTGAAGCCGGTATTTGCCTGCAGCGAAGTAAGTTTACCGTAAAAAATGGATTTTGCCGTAATGACCGGAATCAATACGATCACTACCCCCGCAAGGAACAGCAATACATTTTTCCAAATTTTTTTTAAGCACAGATAAGTCGCAAATAAGAAAGCAAATGCCAACGATAAACCGTGAGTCAATATTGCGATGCCGGAAAAAAAACCAGCTCCGGCGTAGAAAAGAGAGCTTTTTTTATTTTTCTGGCAAATTTCAGCGTAATGAAGCATGAAAAATACGATCGTATAAATAGGCAGCAGCAATGATTCTGAGATTATTTCTGCGGGATGAAATATCAAGGGCGCAAGAAACATTGACGCTCCGAGAAAAAACAAACGGAACGATCGTGTATAATTCCTTTTTCCCAATAACCAATATAACGCAAGCCACGATGCGTAATTCAGTAATGTCTGGAATATTCGCACACCTGGAATATCAGCTCCAAGCAGCTGCAGCAAGGCCAGAAAAAAGCTGTATAAAGGCGCATGGATCTCAGGTGATGCAGGAAAAATAACTCCGCGCATGATTTCTTTTGCCCGCGCGGCATATTCTCCGACATCAGCTCCGATCGCCAGATCAAAATTGACAAAGTGACTGT
>JAFVRT010000156.1 GCA_017504125.1 Lentisphaeria bacterium | reverse complement strand
GGTACACGGACATTCCAGACTTGGCAAGACTTCGTTATGGGCCGGCGCGGTGGATCAGCGTTTCAAGATGGTGATTGCCAACTGTTCCGGATGCGGCGGCGGAGCATTGCACAAAAGAAAGTTCGGGGAAAATCTTTCCCAGCATTTTCAATTCCATTACGATCTCGGAATGCCCTGCTGGTTTATGAAGGAAACGGAACAGTTCATGTTCCGCGAAGAAGCCATGCCCATAGATCAGCACGAACTTCTGGCCATGATTGCTCCCCGTCCGCTGGCCGTCGGCACGGCAACGGAGGATCCGCTTGCAGACCCCAGAGGGGAATTTCTGGCTTGTCAGGCTGCTTCAGAGGTTTATCGCCTGTACGGTTCAAAAGGGCTTGAGGTTTCTGAAATGCCGGAACCGGATAAACTTATTGCCGGAAACATCAGTTTCCATTACCGTACCGGAGTACACGATCAGACTCCTCAGGACTGGGGGTATTATCTGCAGCTTGCCGATCGCTATCTGTAACTGTCTGAGAATAAAAAGGCTGCCGTCAATTTTTTTGCGGCAGCCTTTTGCTTTTGAAAAAATTCAAACTGTTTTTATTTTTTTACTTCTTCCAGTTTGACATCGTCGAACCAGACATCACCGGCACACTCCCAGTTCCACAGTCCGATTATGATACGGGGATCAGGGGTCTTGCCGGTTTTGAAGGTGTACTCGTGATATCTCCACGGAGTTGTACCGGTGATTCTGATCGAAGGACGGCCAAACTGGAGTTTGCCTGCATGGATATAGGCTCCGGCTCCGCCCCTGGCGGGGGCGGGTTGTACCACATTGCGGGTTTTCATGTAGAAACTCAAACGGTATGTGGTATCAGCTTTTCCGGTAAGTTTGTAGCCTGCAGAAATTTTTCCGTTTGCCACATTGCTGAAATGCAGACTTTTTCCGTCTGAAACGAAGATCTTGTCGTCCAGAGCAACTTTCTGTCCTCCTTTGAGACCGCCTGAACACCAGAATGACCAATCGGCAGGACGGTTTTTGAAGTTGCGCTGTGATTTGGTGAAAGAACTGTTTTTCAGCAGATTGGTTTCAGGAACTGCCACCAGATCGAGTCTGCCGAATTTTTTGATATTATGGAACCCGGAGGGATCAATGAAAGGTGTCCACATGGAATGGTCGGAAGTTCCCGGCTTCATGGACTTCAACAGCCGGCTGCGTCCGAAATTGGCTGTGATGCTTTTTGCTCCGGCGGCTCCGATCTCTTTCTTGGGGATCACAAGTTCAGCTGTCCACCGGTCAGCCGAACGGCTGACTTTAACTCTGGCAGAACTGTTCCATTTTGCGTTTTCCTGCCGCAGTCCATTGGCTGCGGTAACGACCTCTGAATCATAGAAAGAACCGTCGGTATTCACGATGAAGTGGTAATACTTTTTACGCAGCGGATCGCTGCAGAGCATCGTTTCCACACAGGAATCGTGCCAGAGTTTGCCGTCCCGTTCACGCTTGACGGAACGGTTTTCTTTCATGGCCGGTTCATCGCAGGTGAATTTTACAATAAGATGTTCCGCATCTTGAGAAAGATCAACGGCAGTTTTGACGGCAGTTTCTTCTTTGGTGCAATGTTTCAGGATGATCCTGCCTGGCACAGAAGAACGCCATCTTTCATAAGCCACGGTGGAATCGCAATAGTTGGTACGGGCAAGTTTCAACTGCTCAAAAAGATTTTTACGGATGAAAAGGACACGCTTTTTGGCATCGCCGGAGGCAAGTTTTTCAGCCTTGACGAAGCAGCTTTCCATTTCGCTGATGACTTTTGCGGTATATATCTTGTTCCACACATCGTCTTCGGTTGCGCGCCTGGTAATGGGACCGAGGGGGGTGTCGATCTTTTCGCCGACTACTTTGAGCCAGCATTTTTCCAGCAGATCGTAGAATCTTGCCATGTGGGGAGCAGCTTTGGGACCGAACATTTTCTGATGATGTTCGGCCAGGAGTTTGTCCACATCGGTGGAGTTGTCCCAGAAAACTTTGGCCACGGTGTAAATATTGAGGTAAGTATAGATGAATGAATCTTCTGAAGGTCCGGCGTGGTAACCGCCGAAGATCCATTTGCTGCGGTCTTTGTAAAACTTTCCGGCTGCTCTGGGACACATTTCAGGCAGGGCTTCTTCCTTGTATTTGCTGCTGTATTTGTAACTGTAAGTCCAGATCCAGGTGCGGTGGTTGAGCTTTTTGTTCCACCCTGCCAACAGGGCATCATCTTCGCGGTTATCCCGGCTCCATGGTCCCATGACGGCGGTCATGACCAGCACATTATCGGGAAGTTTCACTTTGGGAACCATGTAATATGGAGTATAGGACATCTGGGTGATGTATCCGGGAATGCCTTCTTTTTTCAGGCGGTTGCCGATCTTTGCAGTAAGACCGAAGATCAATTCGGCGATCTGTTCGTAAGATTTCTGATCGCCCTGATAGGTTCTGGCTCCTTTGGGAACCAGTTTTTTGCATTTTTCGCAGCAGCACATGTAGAACCAGTCATGGGGCATGACTGAAACGCAGTTGTGTGAGGCCACATTGACATCCCAGCGTTTTCTGTTGATACCCCGTACTTTGGGAGATTTGCCGGTAAGATAAGCCTTGACATCCTGATAGATCTCCTCGACGATGCCGCTTGAGAAGCAGAGGTGGGGAGAATGCTGAAGTGAAGGATTGTTGTAACGCTTGCCGTCAGGCATCAGAGCGAAATATTCAGGATTCTTGTAACGGTCACCGTATCTCAGATTGGCAAGACCGTGAGCAGGGGGAATATTGAAGGTGGAAAAACGGTTGCGGAGCCATTGGAGATTCTGTCCGGTAACGCCGTCATATTTCCAGTTGTTGTTGTTTTCGTACCAGCGTTTGGAATTGGTGTACTGGCTGGAGTAACGGATCTGGAAATCGGGCCGTTCTTCTATATCGATTTTTGCCGGCAGGGCAAAGTTCGGGATTTTTTCTGCAACAGTTCCCATCTCGCCGGGGAAATAGAAACGGACTCCGGCAAAACGGTCGAGGAAGTCGTAGACACCGGAAATAGTTCCTCTGGGGAACCACATGCACCAGATGTTGCGGGCAGGGTAGAGAGTGGTGGAGTCGACTCCGGCAATGTAAACAGTATTCCCGATACGACGGATGAAGTAACCGTCGGTATAGGCTTTGGCAGCATTGATCCCGGCTTTTCTGGCGAGGGCATTATCACCGATGACAATGGAGATACCTTTTCCTGAAGGAGCTGAAAGCAGCGGTATCTTTTTTCCGGTAACCTTGCCGAGATATGTACACAGTTCCTTTGCAGCGAACTCCAGAAGTCTGGTTTTTTCCGGCATGACGACTTCAATGTAGTTCACCGGAGTCTTTTGGGCTGAGATCACCGTTTTGCGCGGCGGGGGATAATCCCGGAATTCCCATGCTGACAGGGAAAATACTGCAGCCAAAAGCAGTAATGACGGAAGTAATTTTTTCATAACTGTTTTTCCTTCTGAAAATTGAGTGATTTTTTACTGTCGGGAAACTCAGGCAATTAATATAGCATGCTAATTTATAAAATGCAACTTTTTTTATTCCTCTTAAAGTCATGAAATTATATTTTTGCAATGCTCCGGGACAAAAATCGGGCTGTTGCAAAACCTCAAAAAAGGTGAGCAACAGCCTTTTTCTATTGTTTGAGCAGAAAGTTGGAGGTATAATAAGTCATGATAGGAGAAAATCATGGCTTATTTTACAAATTCTCAAGGCTATTTGTTCCTTTGCTC
>JAFVRT010000155.1 GCA_017504125.1 Lentisphaeria bacterium | reverse complement strand
GATGATATGGCCGCTGAAATACAAGTGGTATGTAAAGACCGCGTTGGCATGTTTTGCCGCTTTGGGGGCATTCAAGTTCCAGATATTCCGTATTATCGGGGGGCATTATTTTTCCCCGGATCTGCCTGAATGGGTGATCATTGCCGGAGCATGGCTTTACGGAGCGTTTTATTTTGTTCCGCCGATGTTGATATGCAGCGAAGTTGTGCGCCTTTTCAAGTGGAAAAACTCCACGCATCTGTGGAATAAGGTCAATCTCGGTATCGCTGTTGCGGCACTTGCTGCAAGCGGCGTTGGATTATGGTGCGGTTCACTTGACCCTGTGATCAGTGAACACAGCGTTGAGATCACTCAACTGCCTGCAGCCGCAGATGGCTTGAAAATTGCTTTTTTGACGGATCTTCATATCGATCACACGGTGAAAAAAGAAAAAGTTGCCGGATTGGTCAAACGGGTTAATTCTATCAATGCCGATCTTATTGCGCTGGGCGGGGATCTGATGGATGGCCCGGTCAGCAAATGCGGCAGCAGTATGAAAGAACTGGAAAATTTGAAAGCACCGCTGGGTGTTTTCGGAGTTCTTGGAAATCATGAGTTTTATTCCGATGCTGCCGGGTGGCTGGAGTTTTTCCGGAATTCAGGTATAAAGATGCTGATAAACGAAAAAGTCGAACTGCCGGGAGGAGTTATGTTGGCAGGTGTCGGGGACCGATGGCAGAGCGTTTTTTCCGGAATTCGCCGTTGGCGCAACGCTGCGGCTGCGATATCAACGGTACTTTGAAAGATGTCCCGGAAGAAAAAATTGTCATACTTCTTGCTCACCGTCCGAAAATCGCTGGAAAAAGTGCCGCCGCCGGAGTTGATCTGCAGCTTTCCGGCCATACCCACGGCGGCATGATAACAGGTCTTGATAAAATAGTCGCTCTTTACAACGGCGGATGGGTTTCCGGGCGTTACAAGGTCGGAAACATGACATTGCTGGTTTCCAACGGCACATGGCTCTGGCGCGGATTTCCCTTGCGTTTGGGGCGTCCGGGAGAAATATTACTGATAACTTTGAAACAGGGCAGCCGGAAATAGCCGTACTTTATTTTTCAGAATTTTACCACCATGTGCAAAGTGGCGGTTTCTGTACCGGGATTGGATATGCGGTGGCTGATATCGCATTGATAGTGAAGCACATCTCCGGAGTTAAGCAGCGCAGAATTCGTTCCAGCTTCCACCTCGACACGGCCGGAGATCACAGTTACCAGTTCGCAGCTGTCCGGTTCATGGGCTTCGGAAGCCAGTACCGCTCCAGAATCGAGAGTAAGAAAATAAAGTTCCACTTCTCCTGCGGTTGAGATGGGAGAAAGTACTTTTATTTCCACGCCGCTTGTTCCGGTCAGACGGGGGAGATCACCGTTTCTGGTAATGTTGAAAATACGGAATGTGTCCCCTTCACTTTTGATGAGCTGACTCAGTTCAGTTTCCAGACTTTGAGCGATCTTCCACAATGTGGCAACGGTGGGATTTACCCGGCCGGATTCTATTTGTGAGAGTGTAGCTTTGGAAACTCTGCTGGACTCCGCAAGTTCATCGAGCGACCAATGGCGTTCGTGGCGTTTTTTACGGACATTACTGCCGATTACTTTGGGCGTTGCGATATCGTTGGTTTTCATAGGTTGCTCATTGTTTCTGAAAATTTTGTTGAATACCTTAAACAAGGATCTTGGAATCTGCTCCCTGATAATATAGTATGCTTTGGGCAACTTTGCAAACCGGGGTACAAAAAACGCGGCGGGAATTTTCAAATTTCCGCCGCGCTTTTTGATTCAAATCACGACTTACTTCGCAAAAACAGCATCGCAGGCTTCTTCGAGGACAGCGATCGATTCACGGAGCATATCTTCTTTGATGGTCAGGGGAGGGGCGATCTTGACACATTCACCGCCGTTGCCCACAGGGGCAAACATAAGCAGACCGCGATAAAGACACTCCAGATTGATCTGGAACGAGGTATCCGGATCAGGCTGTTTGTCGCCTTTGGTGCAGCGGATCCCGCCAACCAGACCGCGGCCGCCGGCCCAGGTCATACGATCGGCATATTTCTGTTGGATGCGGCGGATTTCAGGCTGAAGTATCTCGCCCATGGCAGCGGAGTTTTCCACCAGTTTTTCCTCTTTGATGATCTTGAGGTTTTCCAGAGCCGCAGCTACGCAGAGCGGAGAGGCAGAGTGAGTGGAAGTCATGGAACCGGGGGCGTAGAGATCCATGATGTCCCGGCGGCCGATAACTGCAGAAAGCGGCAGACTGGAACTGACACCCTTGCCGCAGGGGATCAAATCGGGTTTGATTCCGTAGTGCTGGAATGTGAAGAATTTGCCGCTGCGTCCGAAACCGGCCTGCACTTCATCCATAGCAAGAACGATATCGTATTTACGGCAGAATTTTTCCAGTTCCTGAGCATATTCGATGGGCATGAAATCAGGACCGCCTCCCTGATAGGATTCGGACATCACACCGGCGATTTCTTCGGGATCGACATTGTGAGCTTTCAAAGTATCGAGGAACTGCTGGAAACTGGGCTTTTCATTGCGGAACCCGTCGGGGAAGGGGACCTGGATAAATGTGCGGTCGCCATCGATGATCCATTCTTTCTGGACCGGCCAGCCGCCTGCCAGCTGGGAACCCATGGTACGGCCATGGAATGCGGAACTGAATGAAATGAAATATTTCCGTTTGGGACCGTACTTTTTCATGGCGTATGTTTTGGCCATCTTGATACAGTTTTCAGTAGCTTCAGACCCGGTGGAAAGAAGGAATACAGTATAGTTTTCAGGATCCGGAGAAACCGCTTGCAGCATTTCTGTCAACTCCACGCGGCCTTCGTGAACAAACACATAACTTGCAAGCAGATGCTGATCGATGATCTCGTGCAGTTTCTTTTCGATCCGGGGATGAGCGTGGCCTGAGTTGGTGATAAGCACTCCGCTTGACCAGTCTATCCATTTGTTGCCGTAACGGTCGGCGACCTGGCAATCCTGGGCAGAGTGCCAGATGATGGGGGGCTGTCCGCTCATGGAACGGGGTTCGCTTTTACGCAGCCGTTCAAAGAAAGGCAGGGATTCCGGAACCGGGATCGCCGTTTTTATGGAGCGGTATTTTGTTTCGATCTGAGGCACATCAACTGGAGTGAGGGAATATTCAGCCATCTTTCTTTTTCCTTTTTATTTTGTATGTTCTTTGTGGTTGAAATCTTATTTTTTAAGTCTGACAACAGGACGCTCGCCGGAGTAGTCGATCACAGCAAGATCCCCTCCGTTGAGAATGGAAAGTCTGGCAGCTTCCTGAACAAGTTCATTGTAGCTGGAGTTTTCCGGAGTGGCGATAAGGCCTTTTTCGTTGACTTCTCTGATAGCTGCCTGACGGATGGCAAGGGCATTTTCCGGATCTTCTGCGACCCTGGCTTCAATATCGCGGGCCATGGTCAGCGAGGCTGTTACGGAATCAACTCCATAGCCGATGGGTTTAAGGCCGGGACCGGGATAGGGTACTTCGCGCATGAAGTCCGGATTGATATATGCGAAACTTTTGTCGCATTTGACGGTATAGCAATGCTCCACGCCGCGGACATGGTCATCATGGTCCAGAAGGCCCGAACGGTCATCTCCTTCAAAGTACATGATAAGTCCCTGATCGTTGCCGCCGCCTGCCTCATTGGGATAGCCAAGACCGTTATTGACAGAAAGGATCGCTCCGTTTTCAAAAATCACCCTGCCGTTGGTCCACATGTAAGCTTCTTTGCCGTTGGGGAATTTACCTTTACGGCCGGAAACGGAAATTTCCACAGGTTTGAGTCCGGTTATGAAACATACAAGGTCCACATAGTGACATCCGACATAGACAAAGGGATCGGTGTTTTCACAGGTGAACCAGTTCTGGAAATTGGAGTGCCGGTAGTAATAAGGTTCCAGCAGACGGGCTTCACCGAGAGCGAATTCTCCGAAAAGACCTTCGCGGAATGTTTTTCTGGCAATAAGGTTGCGGCGGTCGAAGCGTTTATGGTATTCGACTCCGACGAAACATCCCCGTTCACGGGCCTCTTTTTCGATTTCCATTGCCTGCTCGTATTTCAGTACCAGCGGTTTTACACAAAGAACATGCTGGTTGAATTCCAGCACTCCTTTCAATACCGGATAATGAAGCTGATCGGGCAGGGCGATGATCACCATCTGGAAAGGCTTCTGTTTTGCGAGGACTTTTTTATAAAGTTCGGGATCGCTGCTGTCAGGTTCTCCCGGACCGGGGCATGTGTCAAAGGTCTGATCGGGGAAACAGCGTTTGATCGATTCGCTTTCACGCAATGCTGCGACGGCGGAACTCCGCATGTCGACAACAGTAATATTTCCGATCACACCTTCACGGCGCATTTGCAGTGCCGCCGGGAGCAGCAGATCATTGACGATCATTCCGGCTCCGATGATGGTAAGATCGAGAGAGTGTTTTTTTTCGTTCATATTGATTTATTCCTTGATTGTTTTCAGGCTATCTGAAATTTCTTACTTTATTATTCTGTCCAACACCACCTGGGCTCCTCCGACGGCCACTCCTGAACTGCCGAAAAATGAGCGTTCCACGCAGAGTTTGCCGCCGACGGCTCCTGATGTCGAGTTCAATTCCAGAATGTGTTTGAAGTAATTGAACCACCGTTCTCCGAATTCCAAAGCTCTGCCGCCGAGGATGACAGCTTCTGTGTCAAAAAGATTGGCGGCAGTTTCTGCGGCAAAGGCAAGCTGCTCGGCATTGAGTCTGGCCAGATGTTCCGCATCGGGATCACCGTTGCGGAAAGCTGCCAGAAATTCGGCAAAGGTATTGTTTCTGCCTTTCAAGCGCGAAAACTCTGCCGCAACGGTACTCGGACGGGCGATTTCCTCAACTCTGCCGCCGCCGGGCAGCCTGAGCAAACCGATCTCACCGGCTGAGCCGAAGCGTCCGCGGTAGATTTCACCATTGATAAAGATGCCGGCACCGACTCCGCGGCCGGAGGTCAGGTATATAAGGCTTGTATAGTTTTTTCCGGAACCGAAAAGAGCTTCGGCCAGGGCCGCTGCATTGGGACGGCGTTCAAGGATCACCGGCAAATTTGTCTTGCGCTGCAGACAGGCGGCAAATCCTGAATATGGCGCGATATCGAGAGTGGTTGAACCTGCGATTTCATTTTTTTCGGCATCTACAACACCGGAAACTGCTGCTCCGACTCCGACCAGACTGCCGGCCGGAGCTTGAGAAGCCAGTATATTGATCAGGCGCGAAGATACATTGACGATGTCATCGCAATTATTTGAGTACTCAAGTTCAGCGGAACTCAAAACTTCACAGGAACAGTCGCAAAGTACTCCGCGGATAAGATAATCATCGCCCAGATCGAGGCCGATGGCACAGCGTCCTCCGGGGACAAGTTTCAGCAGAATTGGCGGTTTCCCCCCTGTAGAATAGCCCCGTCCGGCTTCAAGGACAAGACCTTCCCGCACCAATTCGTCGACAATGGCAGATACCGCCGGACGGGTCAAGCCGCAACGCTGCGAAAGTGATGCGCGGGAAATCCCGCCTTCGGTCCGCAATAAGTTGAATACCCGGCGTTTGCCGGATTGTTGTGTCTTCCCGGACATCTTGAATCCCCTGCTGAAACAATTCTTTGTTAAATCACCTTACAAACATAATATACCACCCGTTTTTTTATAATTCAAGGAAAAATTATTATTTTTTTCGCATTGCACCGGAAATGTGCTGCAGGCGGTGTTCGTAAGACCGGGGAAGCTGTCCGTACTTCAATAAGGCTTATTTTATTTCTTCAGAACTTCGTTCAGATGCTTGTGCAGGCGGTCTACTGAATCAACGACTTCCTGATCTCCGAATTCTTCAGCAACAGCCAACAAAGTCAGCAGTGCATAATTTTTCTCCCGGGTCATGAATGATTCGGCCAAAGTTTTGACCTCTGCCAACTGCTCAATGGTTTCAACTTTTCGCAAGCGGCTCGCCAATGTTATCAAGTCATAATTCATCTGTATATCTCCATAAAAAATTATTATCCTCCGGACATACCCGGCTTATTAATGTAATCCTAAAAAAGATTTTTTACAATGTTGATAAATTATTTTTATAACTTCTTTGCCAAAAAATCTTGAAAACATGCTGCTCTGATGTTATATTACCTCAAATATGAAAATCGAAATCAGGGTAATATATGCAGAAGTACACCGTTTATATTCTGATAAATATCAGCTTGCAGGAAGTTTTTTTCGGAATGACAGTCGATTTGGACGGAATTTTTTCCGATTTGCCGGTTGAAGTTGCCCATTGGGAACCGGAAAGCCATCATATATCCAACGCTGTGATGATCGAATCAGATCTTTCTCAGGCAGATGCGATTTCCACGATACGGACATTACAGGAAAATGCGTTGAGAAACCCACAGGGGAAAAAGATATTAATCAATACGGCTGTATAAGCTGGATTTTTCAATTTTCAGGATGCAGAAAAATGAATTTTTTACCGGAAACTATCTATTGGCAGGCTCATCGCGGAGGCGGAGGTATTGAAGCCCCGGACAACACCATTTGTGCGATGAAATATGGCTGGAGTCTTGGAGGGATACCGGAAGCCGATATCAGAGTTACTGCCGACAGGGAAATCGTCTGTCAGCACGACAATACATTACGCCGTACCACCGATGCCCCTGATGATATTGCCGATCTCCCTGTCGGCAAATTGACTCTGGCTGAAATAAAAAAATATGACGCCGGACGGAAATTTGATGAAAAGTTTGCCGGGGAAAAAGTTCCTGCTTTGCGGGAGGTCTTTGAAATAATGCGGCAGGATCGGGAAAAAATGATCTATGCAGATATCAAAAATTATGATGCAGAGCTTTTTCCTGTACTGTTGGAAAAATTTTCCGGTCTTGTTCAGGAATATGATACTGCGACACAGATCATCGCTGCCGGATGCGATTATGAACTTAATTGCCGTCTGCATGAAAATATCCCCGGCATAAAGACCATGCAGTGGATCGGTGGAACTCCCGAACAGCGGATGCTTAAATTCCGCGAACTTGCCGATAAAGATTTTGCCGGACTGGATATGGTGCAGCTCCATTTGCGCCCTGTTGGGAAAACGGGCGATAACTGGATGTACGATCTGCCCATCGAAGATATAAAGTATGCATACAGCATATTGGGAGCGCGTCTTGAAGTATTTCCTTTCGGAGCTTTTACTCCTGAGGCGATACAGACGCTGCTGGGAATCGGAATCAAACATTATGCCACCGATGAACCCGTGCGGTTCAGTCAGATCCTGAAAAGATCCGGTGTTAATCAAAGGAATGAAAAATGAAAAAAGATCTCAAGTGTTACTATAATTGGGCTCCGCTGGATGAAAAACAGTTTTACAGCGCAGTACGGGAGTTTGTGGATAACGGATTCAGGAAATTTGTCATCACGGATCCGTTGCTCCGGCAGATGATCGATTCAAATGACCGGATAAAACTTGTGAAAAAGATCTGTGCCGACATGGAAGTTGAGTTTTCCGCAGTTCACGGTCTGTTCGGAAAGTGGCAGGGGGATCTCAACTGTACCAATAAAGAACGTTGGGAATCCATGTATGAAGACCATATCAAGGGTATGAAGATCGCTGCTGAATTCGGCTGCAGATCTTATACGGTCCATGTGGGAGCTGCTGAATATTGTTACGACCATGTTCCGGTCGATGAGCTGCGGCCGCTGGCCGTCAGAGGCGTGGAAAAACTGCTGCCTGCTGCAAGGGAACTTGACATGGTGATTGCGGTGGAAAACAGTCAGGAAGCCACCAATACCGCCGCAGAAGTCATGAAGATAATTGATGTTTTCGGAGATGATCCCCATGTGGGAGCCTGTTATGATACCGGGCACGCCAATATGCTGGCTACTGCTCCGGGCAAGAGTTATAAAGATCTTGATTCTTACATGAATCGGGTCTGGTGGGAAAACGGGGTCGTATTTGAAGACAATGCGTTGGAAACTATGCGTGAAAAAATAGTTACATGCCATATCCACGATAATAACGGCTACGCAGACAATCATGGTATGCCTTTTGACGGAACGATCGACTGGCGTGAACTTATGCCTAAACTTTTTGATTGTCCCCGTATGATAGACTACCAGACTGAAGTGTGTTTTGAATCAGGTACCAACTGGGCCGGTAAACTGCTTGCACCGGCAGGGGGATATTCGATCCGCCGTCTGGCAGATACATTCCGTTATCTCGGATTCTGAAAAATCATAACAAAATATGAGGAGAAAATCAATCATGACTCAATTTAAGGTACGCGCTGCTCAGCTGGATCTTGCCCGGCAAATGGAATCTCTGGACTATTGCCGCAAATTCATGGACATGCTGAGCGAAAACGGCTATAATGCCATTTTTCTCTATCTTGAAGACCGTATAATTACCAAATCCTATCCTTATCCTGCTCCCAATGAGGCTTATACTTGCGATCAGATCAGAGAATTGGTCGCTTACGCAGATTCCAGGGGCTTGGAAGTGATCCCCTGTGTGGCAACATTGGGACATGCTGAGCGTTTTCTGCGTTTCCCCCAACTGCAGCATCTCGCGGAGATCCGGAATGGCGTAAAGGGTCGTTTCGGCGGCGATTTCATGGAAACTTTCTGCGTTTCATTGCCTGAAGTTTATGATTTTCTCTTTGCCTACATCCGCGAAGTGGCGGAGCTTTTTCCTTCCCGGTATTTCCATGTTGGACTTGATGAATTTTTCGACTTCAATTTGTGCGAACTCTGCCGCAAGGCTGCTCCGGATTTCCATTCCGAAGAAAAACTTTTTCTCAACCATGTGCTGAAAGTCCATGACTTCCTCAAGAGCATCGGAAAGAGAATGGCCATGTGGCCGGATATGTTTGAGAATTATCACGACATAATCAAGGATGTTCCGAAAGATATCATTATGACCGAATGGCATTATCATGATGATGTCCGTTTCTGTCAGGCTCATTTCAATAACCAGACTCAGGAGGAAACATTAGGCCGCTACAGCGAACTCGGCTTTGAGGCATGGGCTTCTCCGGCGGATCGCAATATCAATAATGGTCTTTCATTTCTTGATTATGCCGCCCATTACGAAAGTGCCACCGGATTTCTGATGACCAGCTGGGAAAAGAACGATACCTATCCTTTCAGGGCGTTCCCCATTATCGCCGCCTGCGGACTGAAAGCTGCCGGAGCAAATGACGATGAAGCGTTCCGCGGTATGATAAAAAATCTTTTCGGTACGGAAGATGAACTTTTTACCTCCGCAGAAAAATTGGCCGTCACCCGCGGATTTGCCCGTCATTTTGAAACCGCAAGTCTTACTAAATTGTGGTCGAGAGGGTGCGCCGGTATCGATATGCTGCCGGAAAATGCCAATCGTACTGCCAAGATCATCTTGGAGTCATTCCGCGATAAACTGACCAAAGGCCGCGAGATCCTCGACGATCAGATCGCATCTTTGGAAGAACTTATTGTTTCAGCAGAGATAAAAAAGGACATGATGCAGCAGTTGGATTACGGCTGTGATGACAAAACTATGGCGAAGCTGAAACAGGATTTTGCCGACTACATCAGAATATTCCGCAGCCGGGAACAGGAATGGGAAACACATCGTGCCGGTATTATTCCCAATGTGTTTACTGAAAAAATACCGGCGATCGGGGAGCGTTTTGCCAAAGCAGAAGAAATTCTCAAAAATGGTGCATTCCTGCGTTTGCGCCGTACCCATTGCGACTGGTACGGTATGCCGAAAACAAAGATATCTTTCCGCTTGAACGGGGAGTGGCAGGTCGCTATTGACGGTAATTTCAAACCGGAATCACTTTACATCCAGATGTTTGAATATTTCCATACCATCGACCGCAAATTTCTTGATGCTGATGCGGTAAGGATCGAGCATTGCGGTTTCGGCGGACTCGGTATCAACTATCTGGCACTCCGGGATAACGGCAGAACTTTGAAAGTTCCGGGACGGATAATCGACTATGAAAACATGGTCCACGATCCTGAATTTATTCTTACCGATGATTCACGGTTCTGTTTCCTGGGTAACCAGAATATGCGTGAAGTCTATGAGGATCAATCCCAGTTCCCCATAATGCACCGTGTGGATATTGAATTGAAAGACTATTCGCTTTTTTGAGATATGTGAAAAAATATGACAGATATGATTTCATCCGTTCCGCTTCCGTCACAGGACAGCTGGCTTTTTGTGGAGGAGTTGAAAACTCCGGTAAAGCGTACTTTTGCCATTGCCGGAAACGATGTCAAAAATCCGGTATCTCTGGCCGGCGGAGTGAAAATAATTGAAGAAGCTGACGATCCGGAAGGCGTCCTCTGTACAGCCTGTGATGATTTGAAATCTTTTTTCAATGAAACCGGTATCCCTGCCGGAGAGTTTCCCATTGTGATCAGACTCAAAGACTGCGGGCCCCATGATTCTTTTGAAATCGAAGTTACTCCGGAAATGTGCATCATTTACGGATCGAACCTTGAAGGGATCCGCCGCGGTATCTTCTATCTGGAAGATCTCATCATGGGCAACGGAGGCCCGGTTCTCGGAACAGGGCGAATCCGGAAAAAAGCATGGGTGAAAAACCGTATTTCCCGTTGTTTTTTCGGTCCCATACGCCGTCCGCCCCACAACCGGGATGAACTTCTTGACGAATATGATTATTATCCTGATGCCTACTTGAACCGTCTGGCTCATGAAGGCATCAACGGATTGTGGCTGACGGTAACTTTCAAAGATCTCTGCCGTACATCTTTTGCGCCCGACTACGGCAAGGATGCTCCGAAACGGCTGGCAAAGCTCAAACGGACGGCGGAACAATGCCTGCGTTATGGTATCAAAACCTATATTTTCACCATTGAACCCTGCTGCTGGGATCCGGATGACCCAATTATCAAAAAGTTTCCTGAACTCGCCGGAGCCAGACTTCATACAGGCCATTACTGTTTCTGTCCGTCATCGGAAACCGGACGGCAGTATCTCTATGAGTCGGTGAATTATATTTTTTCCGCAGTCCCGGAACTTGGCGGCATGATAAATATCTCTTTCGGTGAACGCAGAACTACATGTTTGAGTTCGCTTCACTCCGAAATCGAATGGTCAAAAGAGGAGGGCACAGAGGTAAAATGTCCACGCTGCGGAAAACTTGCTCACAACGAGATAATCTATAATTCGGTTTCCGCTATGACCGCTGGCATGAGGGCCGCTGCTCCCGATGCTGAATTCATCAGCTGGAACTATATCCCCAATGTTCTTGAACAGCACGACTGGGTGTACACTTTGAGCAAGATGCCTGAAGGAGCCGCTGCATTGTGGAACTTTGAGTCAGGAGGTGTCGGCGAACAGCTGGGGG
>JAFVRT010000154.1 GCA_017504125.1 Lentisphaeria bacterium | reverse complement strand
CCTTTTTTTAGTTTGTTTTTTTGTGCCTTATCAAGCTTTTACTTCTTCAGCAGCAGCTTCCTTTTTGGCAACTTCGCCGGGTTCGACCAGCATAAGCAGACAGGTTTCTGCGGCATCACCGCGACGCTGTCCGAGCTTGAGAATCCGGGTGTAACCGCCCTGACGGCCGCTGTAAGCGGGGGCGATTTCATCGAACAGTTTTTTGACAGCGTTTTCGTCACGCATACGGGCGACGGCGAGACGACGGCTGTGCAAAGTTCCCTGCTTGCCGAGGGTGATCATACGCTCGGCAAAGCTGCGGACGGCTTTGGCTTTGACCAAAGTGGTTTCGATCCGGCCGCTGAAAAAGAGGCTGCTGGCCATATTGGCCACCAGAGCCCGGCGATGGGCACTAGTACGACCGATCTTAAAAGTGTCAACTCTATGACGCATAATTACTTACTCTCCTCTGACTCGGCGCGGATGCTGGCAGCTTCGGCATCGAGAGCTGCAAGAAGTCTGTCGCTGAGAACCATTCCAAGTTCCAGGCCGCGCTTTTCAATTTTTTCTTTGATTTCTTCCAATGACTTATGGCCGAAATTCCGGAACTTGAGCATCCGGGCCTCGGTCTTGGTACACAGTTCGTAGAGCAGCTTGATGTTCGCACTGTTCAAACAGTTCATGGCCCGGACCGAGAGGTCGAGGGACTCAATGTTGTCAGAGAGCTGTCTGAACAATTTGTTTTCTTCATCGCTGAGCTTGACATCCTGAGGCACCACCTGATTGCCCAGGAAGGGCTGCAGATGATCGCGCAGGATCCGGGCGGCTTCCTCCAGAGCATTGCGAGGAGTGATGCGGCCATCGGTGTAGATCTCAATGGTCAAACTGTCCATTTCGGTTTCTTCGCCCACACGGGCGGCACCGACCTGATAATTGACCCAGGTCACAGGGCTGAAAAGGCAGTCTACGGGAATCGTTCCGATGGAACGGGCCGCAGTATTCTTTTCAGCGGGCAGATAACCCTTTCCGGTAATGACTTCGATTTCCGCACGGAACGGAAAATCTTTGTCAAGAGTACAGATCAACTGATCAGTATTAAGGACTTCGACGGTACTGTCGCAGATAATGTTGCCTGCCGTCACCGGACCTGCTTTGTCTTTGCGGATCTCAAGCAGTTTCGGACCTTCGGAGTGAAGGTTGAGACGGACTTTTTTCAGATTGAGGACAATTTCAGTCACATCTTCGACCACATTTTCCAGTGAGCCGAATTCGTGCTTGACGCCATCAATGCGAACTGAACAGATCGCTGCTCCTTCGAGAGAGGAAAGCAGCACCCGACGCAGCGAATTACCCAGCGTATGCCCATAGCCTCTCTGAAAGGGCTGGGCTACAAATTTGGCATAGGTATCGGTCATGGTCGCTTCATCGACCACGATAGACTTCGGCATCGGAAATCTGGTTTCACAATTCATTAGGTTATCCTCCCCAGTATTTTATTACGGACACATTTATCGATTATTTACGCAGAGCTTATCAGTTCTGCGCTGTGCGGCTTGCGGAATATCTTCCATTCCGTAAGGCCGCCCTGAAGCAATTCAGCAAATGTCCGTGATCAGACACGCCGACGCTTCGGAGGACGGCAACCGTTGTGCGGTACCGGGGTGATATCTTTGATGACGGTCACTTCGAGTCCGGCGGCGATAAGACCGCGGACAGCTGATTCACGACCGGCACCGGGTCCTTTGATGCGGACTTCGACTTCCTTCATGCCGTAAAGCTGAGCTTTTTTAGCGGCATCGCCGGCGATGACCTGAGCAGCATAAGCGGTACTCTTGCGGGAGCCCTTGAAGCCGTTCTTTCCGCCGGTGGACCAGCAGAGCACATTGCCGTGCATATCGGTGAAGGTGACTTTAGTATTATTGAATGTCGCCAGAACATAGACGATACCGTTCTGGATATGGCGACCACTCTTGGCACGCTGCTTGGGAGCAGCGGCAGACTCAGCTGCCGGAGCTTCAGCGGCGATATTCTTTTCCAATTCTTCTGCCATGGTATAAAATTCCTAAGATTGTTTACTGTTACCCGAAACTTACGCCTTTGCGCTGGCGGCAAGACGACGCTGAGTTTTGTCGCGGATTGCACCGATAGTAACGCGCTTACCTTTACGGGTACGGGCATTGGTTTTGGTGCGCTGGCCGCGGCAGGGAAGTTTCCGGCGATGACGGATTCCACGGTAGCAGTTGATCTGCTGAAGACGACGGATGTCAGCATCTACGGCGCGGCGAAGATCGCCTTCCACCAGGATGTCGTCCTGCAGGATCTTGGTAATTTTGGCAATCTGCTCAGGAGTGAGTTCGCTTGCCTTGATGTTGCGGTCGATTCCGACCTTTTCGATAATCTCCAGCGCCTTGGTGGGGCCGATCCCGTACAGGTAGCGCAGAGAATATTCGACGCGCTTGTTGCCGGGGATATCCACTCCGATGATTCGTGGCATTTTTGGATTCCTGTTCTTTAATGATTAATTAATGTTTTAGAATAGCTTGACACCAGTCAGGACTCAGCCCTGACGCTGCTTGTGGCGCGGATCGCGCGAGCAGATGATACGGATAATTCCGTTCCGTTTGATGACCTGGCAGAACTGACATCTGCGCTTAATCGACGCTCTGACTTTCATGCTTTTTCACCCTTTTTTCATAAAATTGCAAAGCACGCCGCAGTTCTCCCTTCCCCCGGACCCGACAGTTTCAAACTGCCGTGCTACATGGTCAGGTGGCAAGATACATACCGCGCCGTTCTTCACGCTTCTTTACTTCATCCTCGGGTGCTGCGGTGCGGTGGAATGGATTCACCGCAAAACCTTCCGGAATCCTGATTGTCCTATAAAATACCACCGTATCAAGGATTTTTCAAGTCTTGAAATATGAAAATTTTCAAAATTCCGGCAAATTTTTATTTTTTTTCTGTTTTTTTAAGATATGTCTTGAATATATTCATTATATGCATTATCTTATGGACAACTGTAAAAATGGCATGTTTTGCACAATATTCTTACCAGACAATTTGAAAAAGGAGAGCGAAAAATGGATTTCCGGATTGGAAAAGTAAGGGAACACAGGATTTGGAGTTCGATAGAAAAGTGCTTTATCTGCGTATCGTTGCTGCTTTGTGTGACTTTGGCGGCTGGAACTTCCAAACGCAATATCAGGATTTCCGGAGATGTGGAAAAATTTTCTGACATCACGATCGTAAAAGGAAATAAAAAGCCTTTGATCGGTTTTGCTGCTGCTGAAATGCAGAACATGATCTTCAAGGCGGTCGGTAAAAAGCCGCAGATCGTGAATCAGATCATGCCGGGAAGGCTGAGTATTGTACTCGGAGATTGCGGAGCGAGCCGCAAAGCAGGTCTTGATATCACTAAACTCCCGCCTGAAGGTTTCTATATCCGCCGGAACGGCAATGTGATTTATATTGCCGGGAGAGATCATGCTTCTTACAGTCCTGCCGTGAAAAAGGGTTTCAGTGTGGCTTATCCCCGCGGCACATTGACCGGTGTGTATGATTTTCTTGAACGATTTACCGGAGCACGATTTTTCTTTGCCGGTCCTATGGGAACTGTCGTTCCGGCAAAAGGAGCAGTTTATCTTCCCCGGAATATTGACATCATGGATTCTCCGGATATGTTTTTCCGGCTTTTTTCATTTCACGAAAAGGCTACCGGAAAATACTACAAGGGATACCGTGAGATCAAATATCCCGCAGATATAAGGAGCATCCGTCAGGATATATTGCCCCGTTACCGGGCGATGGAAAGAGGGTATACTTTCGGACATGGACTCAACGGTCTTGATCTTGTCAGAAGATTTGCCAAAAGCAATCCGGAATATTTTGCGTTGAGGCATGACGGTAAACGGTATAGTGATCCCAGGATGTCCCATACCGGGCAACTTTGTTTTTCGAGCGGTGTCCGTGAGGTCATCATCCAGGATGCCATTGCTTATTTTTCAGGAAAACCGGCCAAAAGCCGGGGGATGAAGAATTGGAGCTACAAAACCGTAGCCGGTGATGTTTTCGGTATTATGCCCCAGGATGGCATGTATTGGTGCCGTTGCGAAAAGTGTAAGAAAATCTGGGACGGTAAAGGAAAGATCTCTGACGAAAAGGCCCGTAAGGCTATCAGTAATTTTATGTTCCGTTTTTATGCGGAAGTTTGCAATTCTCTGGCCAAAGCCGGTTTGAAACACAGAGTCGCCACTATGGCATATCTGCCCTATGATATTGCACCTGATTTTCCGCTGCCCAAAGAATTGTT
>JAFVRT010000153.1 GCA_017504125.1 Lentisphaeria bacterium | reverse complement strand
CTGGTGGGAGAAATGCGTGATACGGAAACGATTCAGGCCGCTCTTACTGCAGCCGAAACCGGACACCTGGTCATGGCCACACTTCACACCAACAGCGCGCCTCAGACCATTGACCGTATCATCGACACCTTTCCGGAAGGACAGCAGAACCAGATCCGTCTGCAGCTTTCCAGCGTTATTCTCGGTATCATTTCACAGCGTCTGCTGGCCCGTATCGATCAGGATGGCCGTGTAGCTGCTTTCGAGATCCTCATCGGCACACCTCCGGTCCAGGCTCTGGTCCGTGACGGCAAGACCAGCCAGCTGCCTTCAGTTCTTGAAACCGGTTTCAAAGACGGTATGATAACCATGCGCCGTTCTCTGGAAACTCTGGTGGAAGAAGGCAAGGTCGATCCCGCTGAAGCCGGAACTTTCTCTCTCGAAGCGGTCGAAGTGGAAGCCTTTGAATAAAAATACGATCTGTAATCATGTCTTTGCTGGAACTGAAAGAACTCAAAGTCCATTTTCCTCAGCGTTCAGGGTGGTTTGCACCGGAACGCTCTGTAAAAGCGGTGGACAATGTTTCCCTTGTATTGAATCCGGGAGAAATCATCGGTCTGGTTGGAGAATCAGGCTGCGGTAAAAGTACTCTCGGCCGAGCTGCAGTCAGGCTGGAAGTTCCCACATCCGGAAAAGTTCTCATTGACGGTAAAGATCTTTACGGGATCTCCGGCAGAGAACTGAAAGATCTTCAGGGCAGATATCAGATGATCTTTCAGGATCCCTACGGATCGCTCAACCCCCGTCTGACGGTCTTTTCTGCTATTGATGAAGTACTGTCCCTGCGCAACCGGTATTCTCCCGGAGAACGGCGGGAACAAGCGGCTGCATTATTGCAGAGAGTGGGGCTTTCTGCTGATGTTCTGGGCCGTTTCCCTCACCAATTTTCAGGCGGGCAGCGTCAACGCATCGGTATTGCGAGAGCATTGGCGGCTTCTCCGGGGTTCATCGTTGCCGACGAACCGGTTTCCGCCCTTGATGTCAGCGTGCAGGCGGCTATCGTCAATCTGCTGGAAGATATCAGAAATACAGAAGGAACAGCTTTTCTTTTCATCGCCCATGATCTGGCGGTGGTTGAGCATATTTCAGATCGTATAATGGTAATGTATCTGGGGCATATCGTGGAAAGTGCCCCTGCCGGTGAGTTGGTGTTTTCCCCCCGCCATCCTTATACCCGGGCCTTGCTTTCAGCGGTTCCGTCGCTGAAAAAAAACAATTCTCCTGTCATGCTCAAAGGTGAACTCCCCTCCCCCCTTGATCCTCCAGGCGGCTGTCCGTTCCATCCACGCTGTCCGTACGCAAAGGATATATGCCGCGCATACATGCCGGAACTGAAAAAAAATGGCGATCATGAAACAGCTTGCTTTCTTTGTGATTGAAAAACAGCCCTTTCTGTGCTATATTAACAACATGTTTACAATTATTGAAATTTCGGAGCCTTTTTATTATGCCTTTTGACCGCGGAACATTTTCATTCACCATGTTTTCGCTCCGGGAAAAACTTCCGGAAAATGCCGGAGATATTCTCGGCACCAGAAAAGCATGCAAACTTGACGAAGTCACCGGTGAACCGTCTTTCGGCTGGGTCACCGGGCAGCATCTGCTGGATACAGAAATCGATGATGCCACCGCCCGTTTCGGCGGTGCATATTACCTGACCTTGCGTAAAGCAGTAAGAAAGATACCTTCAAGTCTGCTCAATGCACTCTGCCGCAAAGCCGAAGATGCCAGAATGAAGGAAACCGGAAAAAACTTCATCGGTTCCAAAGAAAAAAGGGAAATCAAAGACAGTACCATTGAACGCAATATCATGAAGATGCCTCCGGCACTTTCCGGGATCCCGGTAGTGATCGTGCCCCATAACGGTAATCTTTACCTTGGAGTTTCCAGTCAGACCCAGATCGATCTTTTTATCGAACACTTTTATCAGGCTTTCAAGATCGAACCTCTGCAGCTGACTCCGGCTTCCATACTTGCTGATGAGTTCAATGTCACTCCTTCCGCATTCCCGCCGCTTTCTCCTGCCAGACAGGATTCCACATTCAGCGAAGAATCTCTGGGCAGAGATTATCTGCTCTATCTCTGGTATCTCTCAGAAACCGGACAAACTGTCAATACTGCTGATTACGGCGAGTTCGAAGTCATGCTTGAAGCCCCCCTGTGCCTGACCGGTGACGGAGATGATCCCGGTGCAGGTGAAGCCACCATCAAGAAAGGCGACAGTCCTGTACGCGGAGCTGAAGTCAAAGCAGCTCTTTCTGTAGGCAAAAAGCTCCGTAAGGCCAAGTTGACCTTTACCAGACTCAATCAGATCTGGAGCGGCACATTTGATGCAGACAACTTCAGTTTTTCCTCTTTTGCATTGCCGGAAGGCGAAGCCCAGGACCGCGGAGAAATATTCGCGGAAAGAGTGGAATTTCTGGATATTTTCAGGGAAGCCCTCACCGCAGGGTTCCGGCAGTATGCCAATGCCATGCTCAACGGCAAGGATTCGGCAACTGTAGAAGCTCTCAAGAACTGGATCAATACCAGAGATGCTATTTAAGGAGATGCGATGCCACACGAAGAAGATGCAAAAATCGTTTTTCTGACCGGTGTTTACGATCATTATATCCCTCAGGGAAAGGTCGTGGAACTCGATCTCGGCTGCGGTTCCGGTTCTTATACCTGTCAGTTGGCCAAACGCTATCCTGACTCCACGATACTTGCCGCCGATGTGATGCTGG
>JAFVRT010000152.1 GCA_017504125.1 Lentisphaeria bacterium | reverse complement strand
TCTTGCTTTCCATGAGAGCCGCCATTCCGCAACCGAGCTTTTCGGCATGTTCAGCAGCTATGTCCTGCAGCCAATCCATCAGCAACTGCAATTTGACCCTGCCGTCAGCTCCGCACTCATGATGCCGCACCGTATGGCTGCGGCGGTGAAAAGAAGGCAATCCGTTCATATCATAAAAACCCCGACTTAAATGTATACATATTATTAATATAGTACATAAAATCAATATTTTCAACTTGACTACGCCTTGAATTTTAATATACTTGGAGTTATTTTATCAAAAATATTGATTATCAGAGGTAATTTCAAAAGTCCTCAAAAAAGTCAAAGTGCCCTCGCTTCGATCTGCCAAAGGGATCGTTTTCGGCTGTTACCTTACAGGCATCAGGTTCAAACTACCCTTTACCGCTCTTTGCGATTGTTTCTTTTGCCATTTTTTGAATGACTTTTGAAATTGCCGCTACAAAAAAGGAGTTTAGCTGAAATTGCTGGAGTTGAAAGGTAAAAACATTGACCGTATCAGAAAACTTACGGGCGAAGCCATAGGACGCTTTGGGCTTATCAGCGACGGAGACCGGATCCTTGTCGGAGTTTCCGGCGGCAAAGACAGTATCATACTGCTGCATCTGCTGCATTATTTTCAAAAGACGGCCCCGGTCAAATTCCGGATCGCTGCCGCAACTTTCGATCCGGGTTATCCGGAATTCAATACTGCCGCGATCGAAAATTATTGCCGGGAACGCAACTGGGAGCATCATACGGTAAAACTCCCTATGGAGCAATTACTCAACTCCAAATCTCTGGAAAACTCCCCCTGCGGTTTATGTTCCCGTCTGCGCCGTGGAAAACTTTACGGCATGGCTGATGAATTAAAATGCAACAAACTTGCTCTCGGCCAACATCTCGACGATCTGATTGCTTCTTTTTTCATGAGTCTGTGCCGGGGTCAGGGCATCCGCACCATGGCTCCGATCGCCTATCCGCAAGATCCGAAACACCCGGTCATAATCCGACCTCTTGCGCTGGTTCCGGAAGAACTGCTTTCTGAAACAGCTGCAGAAAATACTTTTCCCGATTCCGGCATCTGCCGTTACAAGGAACTGTTGAAATCCGGCGACCGGGAGTATTTCCGCAATCTCTCCGATCAACTTACGGCAAGGATCCCTGATTTCCGCAGTAATTTCATCCATTCTCTGGGACACATAGAGCCGGAGCATCTGATGATAACTCCGGCTCTGACAAAAAAACGGTAAAGAAACTTTTACTTGCGTGTTCCGGTTATGCGGCCGGAAGGATCACGGTATACAGTACGCGTTCCCTGCTGCGAGGAAGTTCCTGTGATACGCCCCGCAGAATCACGGTAGACGGTTCTGTTACCCTGCTGTGTTGAAGTTCCTGTGATACGCCCCGCAGAATCACGGTAGACGGTTCTGTTACCCTGCTGTGTTGAAGTTCCTGTGATACGCCCCGCGGAATCACGGTAGACAGTACGCGTCCCCTGCCGGGAAGCAGTTCCTGTGATACGCCCGGCGGAATCACGGTAAACAACCCGTTTTCCATGCTGCTGTGATTTTCCGACAACTCTGCCGGAAGAATCCCGGTAAAAAGCCTGATTCCCGGCTCCGAGAATCAGGATCACAACAGCAAACAGCAGGATTTGCTTCATCAATTTTACCTCACGATGAAAATATCCCTGACGGCATTGGCATCAGGAGCAGCCATGACTTCAGCAATTTTTTCAGGATTGGTAAGCACTCCTGCGATCTGTGCCACAAACTGCAAATAAGGCTGAGTGGCATCTTTGGGACAAAGACTCAGAACAAAAATGTGAGTGGGATCGTCATTCCGGTCACCGACGGGGCATCCCTTCCGGGAAATACCGATCGCAGCGACCAGTTTCTGAGTTCCTTCAGTACGGGCATGGGGCAAAGCCACGCCGCCGGGCATACTGGTAGACATGATGCTTTCCCGTTCAAGGGCATCTTTTTCGCAGAGTTCGGCATCTTTGAGAACACCGTTCTGCATCAGGCGGTTCACCAGTTCGCGGATAGCATCCTGAGTATTTTCAGCTTTAAGATTGAAAACCACAGCATCGGGTGAAAGCACCCGGTCGATCCGCAAAGCATCTTTCTTTCTGCCCGGCTGGAGAGTTTCCGCAGACACCACCGCATTTTCCAAACCTCCGGGAGCGGCAAATTCCTTCAAAGTCGTCATGGCGTGATGGATCTCCACAAAAGTTTCGTACATCACAGTACGGATCAGAGCGGCTTCAGAAGGACTGGATTCAAACTTGAATGTATTCCCGGAACGGATAAGGGTAAAGGCGATATCATCACGGCGGAAATGGGTAAGACCGTCACCGCGTCCAAGTTCGTTGTGCCGGAATCCTTCGCGGCGGAATTTATCCAGCATGAGATTCAGCACAAAATCCCGTACCGATTCGGAAGGAAGTTCGTAAAAAGTATTGACAGCTTCTTCTTCTTCCACATCCTTTTTCACTCCTTTTTTCCTGACACCGAGGACTGCAGCCAGAAGCGGAGGTGCGACCAGAGTGGTGATCAAAGTCATCATAATGGCGATACCGAAAAGTTTGGAATCAATCACAGGAACATCTTTTCCTGCTACCTTCATCATAGTGGTGGTACCGATACCGGCGATGATCAAAGCAACTTCGCCGCGGGGAATCATTCCCATACCGATACGGACCGCTCCGATAAAGTTGAAGTTCATAAAATAAGCAGGCAAGGCACAACCGACGATCTTGGTCAGGACCGCGATAGCCGAATAGATCAATCCCCAGGTCAAAACATCGCCGTCTTTGAAAACCCGGACATCGACCAACATACCCATTACAACAAAGAAGATGGGAACAAGGAAATTGGAAATTCCTTCAAGCTGATGCTGAACTGCAAAGGAAATATCGGTTTTGGAAAGACTCAATCCCATGACATAAGCACCAACGATCATGGCAAGCCCGGCCTGTTCAAAAAGACCGGCCAGCAGCAGAGCAAATCCGAAAGCCAGAATGGAATAGGTTCCGGAAGGAGGAAACACTTTGAGAAATTTGGCAATGCGATGAGCAAAAATAAGACCGGCAGCAGTAACTCCGAGCCAGATACCGACACTCTTGACCGCAATGATACCGATACGGCCCCAGTCAACAGCTCCGCCTGAACCGGCAACACCGACGATACCCATGACAATGGCAAGGCAGATGATGCCGAGCACATCGTCAATAACAGCAGCAGCGAGGATCGTTGTTCCTTCGGGGGAGTCGATCTTTTTCTTTTCAGAAAGGATACGGGCTGTGATACCTACTGAAGTTGCGGTACACAATATACCGAGGAACAGACAACGGGGATCCATAAATGCTGTTTTAAACATATACATCCCCAGCATATCGCCGAAAACAAATGAAAAAATCACACCGCCGAGCCCGACAATGGTTCCCGCCACGCTGTAGCGGAAAAACATTCTCAGATCAGTTTCAAGGCCTGACATGAAAAGCAGAACGATGGAACCGAGAGTGGCAAGAGAATAAAGCGGTGTCGACACCGGCAGTTTAGCTCCTTCCACCAGGGGAAAGAGTCCGTTTTCAAAACCGTGAAGTCCGGGGATCCCGATGCCGCCGAGGACAAAAGGCCCGATGATGATACCGGCGATAAGTTCACCGAGTACCGAAGGCACTTTCATTTTTTGTGCAGCGACACCGCAGAAGCGCGCAGCAAACAAGATAACCCCGATCTGGATCGCCAGCACGGCGATCTGAACTGCAATAGGCAATTCTTCTTTCATTTTTCTGATCCTCAACAATTGTTTTGCTTCAGAGGGCAAGGCCATGGAGCGGTAAAAATAATGCCGCCGCCTGAAAAGTGACAGCTTAAAGACATTCCCCTAATATAGCACAAAAGAGATTTTTTTCAAGAAAAATATTAAGGATTCTTTGAGTAATTCATACTCGCAGAATGTAAACATTGATCTGCGGAATGGAAAATTATGAAAAAATCTGAGTTTTTCAATTTTGGGTCAGTTTTAAAATTTCCTTGTGAGAAATTGAAAGCAGTTCAGGATCC
>JAFVRT010000151.1 GCA_017504125.1 Lentisphaeria bacterium | reverse complement strand
CAAAGTGGATGTCCGAAGCCTTATCGTAAACCGCCTGTTTGATAACAGCATCCACAAATTTGATGATGGGAGCCGCGTTGGCAAGATCTTCGTCGTCGGCTTCTTCTTCCAGCTCCTCCGGATTGATGTTGAATTCAGCCACAATGTCAGCCACCGAGTCAACCTTTTCCGGATAATAACGCTCAAGTTCCGCATCAAAAAGATCAGGATCGCAGGGGACCGGGATAATGTCTTTATTCAATATAAAGCGCAAAGCTTCCACCGTCTGATAATCCAGCGGACGGCGCATAGCCAATTCCACAGTATTATCGTCCACATTCAGAGGGATTATCTGATGTGTCCGGGCAAGGTTTATATCGACAGACTCAATGGCTTCGCGCGGGATATCGCCGGATTTGGGATCCCACACATAAGATCCCAGGTTTTCAGCCATTGCCTGAAGGATATCCTGCTTGCCGAAAAGTCCGAAATTAGCGATGACTTCGTAAGCTGATTTACCGGAGCGGTCACATTCTTCAAGTACCGCGTCAAGCTGCTCTTTCAACTGCGGATTATTGTTTCCGTACTCATTCAGCAGCAGATCTATAAGCGCACTGTTTTCAATATCGGCCATTTCTCATTCACTCCTCAACTTATTCTTCATCCCGCAGAGTGACGAAAAGCACTTCTTCCAAAGTGGAAATACCTGCTTCCACTTTACGCAAAGCATCATCACGCAGACTTCTCATACCGTTGCGGCGTGCAAAATCCCGCAATGTAGCAGAGTTTTCATTGGCAAAAATCATCTTGGCAATATCCTCAGTAATAAGGAATATCTCATAAATACCGATACGCCCCTTGTAACCTGTACCTCCGCAACGGCGGCATCCTTTGCCTTTGTAAAACTGGTGATTTGCCAGATATTCCGGAGTCAATCCCAGCAAACGGCATTCTGAAGGAGTCGGAGTATAAGGAGCTTTACATTCAGTACACACCCGCCGCAACAGACGCTGAGCCATGACCGCACGCAACGAAGTAGCCACCAGAAACGGCTTCACTCCCATATCCACCAAACGGGTGATTGCACCGGGGGCGTCATTGGTATGCAAGGTACTGAACACCAAGTGACCGGTAAGGGAAGCGTTGATAGCGATTTCAGCAGTTTCAACATCTCGGATTTCACCAACCATGATGATGTTGGGGGCCTGACGCAGCATACTGCGCAGAGCGGCAGCAAATGTCATATCCACATGTCTGTCAACCTGCACCTGATTGATACCGGGAAGCTGGTATTCGATAGGGTCTTCCACGGTGATAAGTTTGCGGGCCGGAGTGTTGATGGTATTGAGAAACGCATACAGCGAGGTCGTTTTTCCGGAACCGGTAGGTCCGGTAACAAGAAAGATACCGTCAGGATAGTTGATGATACGGGTCACCATATCCAGGTCATCAGCATAAAAACCGAGTTTGGGGATATCCAGCTGGATACTTGCTTTGTCAAGGATACGCATTACCACACTTTCGCCGAAGTTGGTGGGAATACTCGACACACGCAAGTCCACATCCTGTCCGTTGACGGTCAAACGGATACGACCGTCCTGCGGGATCCGTTTTTCGGTGATATCCAAACCGGAAAGGATCTTCACACGGCTGGTAAAGTTGGGCTGCAGATACTTGGGCGGACCATCCACTTCGCGGAGCGCGCCGTCGATACGATACCTGACACGGTAGCGTTTTTCCATCGGCTCCAGGTGGATATCAGATGCCTTCATCTTGTAGGCATCAACAATAAGTTTGGTCACCAGACGGATAATGGGAGTATCATCATCATCATCAACACCGCTGTCATTTACGGCACTTGCCTGATCGATAACATTATCTGATTCATCGAAGTCACTCTGATCGATATCGCTCCGTTCTTCCTCATCACGGTAATATTTTTCGATCATCTTCATGATCTGGGCTTCGGGAGCAACGACAGCATCCACATCAGTACCGAGCAAATAGCGCAGCGTATCCAGCTTTTCCATATCAGTAGGATCGCTCATTGCCACGGTTATTATATCATCGTGCTTCATCACGGGGAACACACAGTAATGATTGGCGATATCCACACTCAAAGAATCGATAACTTCAGGATCGATATCAAAGTCATTCAAGTCGACCACTTCCCAGCCGTACTGCTGGGCAAGCATGGAAAGCAATTCACTTTCCTGAAAAACTCCCTGTTTAAGCAAAACCTCCACAGGATCAGTGATCTCGTCACTGTTCATGGCAATTTCGCGGGCAGCAAGAATCTCCTGCGATGAAGCCATGCCGTATTCTTCCAGCAACTTCAGAATATATTCAATGTCGCGAGCCAAAAGGAACCTCCCAACCGTAAAAATGTTTTATAAAAATGTCATACAGAAAACTTAACCCTACATGACAAATTTTTCAAGTCCATTCTTCCATATTTGACACAATTTTTTCCAATATTTGCCAATAATCGCTGATTTTGGCTTCTTCATACTCCAACTCCTCCGGTTCAGATGAGGTACAGGGAGATGAAGGAGCAAAAACAGTACAGCTGTCAGGCACTTGTACATTGGAAATATCAAATGTTCCGATTTCCTCTGCCAAACGGATACATTCAAGTTTATCGCTGCCGACCAGCGGACGCAGCACCAGCATATCCACAGCTTTTCCAACGCTGTACATATTGGGAACCGTCTGGCTTGCCACCTGTCCCAGAGAATCTCCGGTAACCAAAGCGTGGCAACGGCGGCGGCGGGCGGCCATTTCTGCGATCCTCATCATGGCGCGGCGATAGAGCAATGTACGGAACCGTTCCTTGCACTTATCCCGTACTTCTTTCTGAAATTCGCTCAGATTGGCAATGCAAAGCGTACCGCGCAATTGATATTCATTAAGTTTCGCTGCCACCTGCTGAACCTTTTCCACAGTTTCAGGCGGAGTATAAGGCGCGCTGTGAAATGTTATGTAATCACAAGGCGATCCTCTTTTCATGATCATCCATGCCGCGACCGGGGAATCTATACCTCCGGAAAGCAAAGTCATGACTCTCGGATTGCATCCGACCGGCAATCCTCCCGGTGCAGGGAAACTTTCCATATACAATACGGCAAATTCGTCGCGGATCTCACATCCGAGAGTAACATCAGCATTGCTGAGGTCGATAGTGAAACGGTTTTCCCCGGTGCGTGCCGCTACAGCTGTAACCAGATCTATCTCTATTTCTTTGGAACTCAAGGGAAAACGCTTATTGCTGCGGCGTGCCCTCACTCGGAAAGAAACAGTTTTTTCTCCGTTACTTTTTTCGGCTATGGCTCCGGCGGCAAGTTCAACAGCCAGCGGACGGATTTTT